>JBGSXK010000190.1:0-14640 GCA_041751455.1 Anaerolineae bacterium | reverse complement strand
TCGCCGCCGAAGACACCCGCACAACACGTGTTTTGCTCCAGCACTATCAGATCACCACACCGTTGACCAGCTATCACGAACATAACAAGCTGGCGAAGCTGGAGGCCATTTTTGAGGCGCTGGCCGCAGGGGATGTTGCGCTGGTTTCCGATGCGGGCACCCCCGGCATTTCCGACCCTGGTTACGAGCTGATCGGGGAAGCGATCCGGCGCGAAGTGCGGATCGAGCCTTTGCCCGGCGCGAGTGCCTTGATCACGGCGCTGGTGGGCGCTGGCCTGCCGGTAGACCGCTTCACCTACCTGGGCTTTTTACCCAAAAAAGCCAGCGCGCGTGCCAGCCTGCTGGAAGAAGTCGCGGCAGAGCGGGGTACATTAGTGTTTTACGAAAGCCCCAACCGCCTGCTGGATACACTGGAAGCGGTGCAGGCTGCATTGGGAGATCGTCCGGTATGCGTGGCGCGGGAATTAACCAAATACTACGAGGAATACTTTCGTGGTACAGGCAGCGAGGCTCTCACTCATTACACGGCGAACCCTCCGCGTGGCGAAATTGTGCTGGTGGTCGGAGGCGCGCCACAGTCTGAAGTGGCCTGGGATGAAGCGCGGGTGCAGGCCGTGCTGGAGGAAAGAATGGCGGCAGGTGAAGCGCTGAGCCATGCGGCAAAAACGATTGCGGCACAATCTGGCTGGAAGCGGCGTGATGTTTACGCCCTGGGCGCGAAAAAACCGTAAACAGGACGAGCATTGAACCTGGGCAGGCGCTCGTGGCTATGTATTCTCATCCGGCACTGGCTTGAGCAAACCTGCTTACCTCTGTTATAGTAAACACAAATAGACTGAGTAATCCGAAATGTCTTTTACAACCCCTTTGGCTCTGGTTTTATTGTTAGTCATTCCCCTTGTGATGTATATCGGCTGGCCGCGTTATGCCTATCGCCGCCGCCGTGATATTGCCAGCCTGGTGCTGCGTGTGTTGATCGTGCTGCTGGTCACACTGGCGCTGGCAGGCACACAGATCAGCCGGGCGGCGGATAAACTGGCCGTGATTTTCCTGGTGGATGTTTCCGACAGTGTAGGCGCAGAACTGCGCGAAAACCAGCTCGATTACATCCGCGAGTCGCTGGGCACGATGGGGCCGGACGATGTATGGGGTATGGTCGTTTTCGGTGCGAACCCCATCCAGGAACACCCGTTGAACGCCGTGCGCGAGGTCTCCCCTATCCGTTCCTCACCTGTGACAGGCCATACCAATATTGCCGATGCCATCCGGCTGGCGCTGGCGTTGTTCCCGGACGATGCCGCCCGCCGAATGGTCCTGCTTGGGGATGGCCGTCCGACCATTGGCGATACCGAAGCGGCGGCGCAGTTGGCAGCGGCTACCGGCGTGGAGATCAGCTATGTGCCTTTCACCCGTGAGCCAGGGCCAGAGGTGCAGGTCACGGATTTGCGCGTACCGGGCACGATTACCGAAAATCAGCCTTTTGACCTGGGGCTGACCATTGAGGCTGAAGAAGCCACCACTGCCACCGTGACTATCCTGGCTTCGGGCGAGATCATCCAGCGGCAGAGCGTCAACCTGCGTGCAGGCACCAACAGCTACACCCTGCCGCTTTCTGGCACAAGCGCGGGCTTTAAGGATTTCCGGGTGCAGGTAGACCCGGCGAGCAGTGACGGCTTTTACCAGAACAACCAGCTTTCGGCCTTCAGTCAGGTCATCGGTCCGCCGCGTGTGCTGCTGGTGGGTGTCTCCCCCAGCGAAACACAGTATCTCGTCCCGGCCCTTGAAGAGGCTGGGGTACAGGTGGATACGGCCACCCCCGGCGAACTGCCCATTGGCCTCGCGCCGCTGGCGCAGTATAACAGTATCATCCTGGCGAATGTCCCGGCCACCCAGCTTTCGACACGTCGTATGGAAACCCTCGATGCTTATGTGCGTGACCTGGGCGGTGGCCTGCTGATGATCGGCGGCCCCAACAGCTTTGGCCCCGGCGGCTATTTCCAGACTCCGCTGGAAGAGACTCTGCCCGTGAATATGCAGATCCGTGACCAGCAGCGCTTACCCCAGCTCACCATTGTGTACGTGATTGACCGTTCTGGCAGCATGGCGCAGGCCGGGCCTAGTGGCGTGGCGAACATGGAACTGGCGAAAGAAGCCATTATCCGCTCGATTGATTTTCTCCAGCCGACAGACCGTGCCGGTCTGGTCTCCTTCGATACCGTGGGTTACTGGATTGCCGAGCTTCAACCGGTCTTTGACCGTCTCGCGCTCCAGCGGCAGATCGCTACGCTGCGCGCCAGCGGCGGCACCGATATTCTGGCCGGGATGCAGCTTGTCGCCCGTGATATTGTGAATGATCCGTCGGAGCGTAAGCATATCATCCTGCTGACCGACGGCGGCGCAAACCCCACCAACCTTGTCGAGCTGACCCGCCGCCTGCGGGACGAACACGAAGTCACCACATCAGTGATCGCCATTGGCGCTGGGGCTGCGTCTTTCCTCCAGGATATGGCGACAGCGGGTAACGGCAATTATCACATCGCCAATACGATTGAAAGCATCCCCAATATTTTTACGCTGGAAACCGTGCTGGCGACCCGTTCCTATATTCTGGAAGAGCCGTTTGTGCCCGCGCTTTCCGCCACCAGCCCCATCATGAATGGCATTAACAGCGCGCCATCGCTGTTGGGCTATGTGGCGACCTCCGCCAAGCAGACCGCGCAGGTGGTGCTGCGTGGACCAGAGCCGTTCAGCGATCCGGTGCTGGCGCAGTGGCAGTATGGCCTGGGGCGTGCGGTCGCCTTTACCAGCGATGCTACTGCCCGTTGGGGCGCGAACTGGGTCACCTGGGATGATTTCACCCGCTTCTGGAGTCAGGCCGTCCGCTGGACGATCACCGAAGGCACATCCAACAATTTAGAAACCCGTATTCTGATGGAAGGCGAGCAGGCGCGGGTGGTGGTGGACGCACGTGACGACGCAGGCAGTTTTCTCAATGGGTTGGAGCTGCGCACCTCGGTGGTGAATCCGCTCCTGGAATCGCGCACGCTGCCGCTGCGTCAGGTCGCGCCTGGGCGCTACGAAGCCCTGTTTACACCAGAGCACGAAGGCGCGTACTTCCTGGGGGTGAGCGGGCAGGCGCTGGTCAACGGCGCGCCGCTCAATGTGAGTCAGACCACCGGTTGGGTGATGAGCTACTCGGCGGAATATGATATTCAACAGCGTGGGGCAGACCTGAACCTGCTGGCCGACATCGCCAATCTGACAGGCGGGCGTGATCTGACCGAAGACCCTGCCCTGGCCTTCGAACACAACCTGACCGCCCGCAGCGCCCGCACAACCATCTGGCCGTGGCTGATGCTGGCGGCCATGCTGCTGCTGCCGCTGGATGTAGCTGTACGCCGTCTGATTATCACGCGCAGCGATGTGCAGCGCCTGCGTATGGCGCTGTTTGGCCGTCTGCCCACCCCTGAAGGTCCTTCGGAGCGGCTGAGCGGCTTGCTGGGCGCGAAGGAGCGAGGTCGCCAGCGGGCAGAAGACCCCGGCAGCGCTGCGGTCAGTACGGTAGGTGCGCTGCGTTCTCAGCGTGAACGCGCACGGGCAGAGCGTGAAGTGCAGGCTCCACTGCCCACCAATAGCGAGAACGACCAGCCGCGTTATGTGCCCCCCACCCAGCCTGCCACACATGAGGATGGCGCGACGGTAGCCGGGGCGCTGCTCAAAAAGCGTCGTGACCGCAGTGAGCGGGGGTGACATTCCTCATGCCCCCTGTTGCCCAAAGTCACTGGGGTGGCCATCCCCCTGGCACCATAATAGAGACAACAGGCAAAGTTTTGGGGAGGCAGATCATGAACCGCAGATATGAAATCGTGATTGCCCTGCTGGCGCTCTTGCTGGTACTTTCCTCCATGCTGTTTGACCCGGCTTTGAGTGTCGGCCTGATCGTGGTGCTGGTGCTGGCGTATGTGATTATGCGCCAGATGAACCGCAGCGATGAATGGCAGCGACAGTAAAAAGATCGAGTTTCAGAGTGAACAGGATGAACGGGCTGGCTTTTTCAGTGCGTTTATCCTGCCCCGGCACAATCTTCACAATAAATTCAGAGCCTTAACTTCGCACGTTATATTTGATTCTCTATAATAAAATGAGCTATGAGAAGCAAATAAGGATGCGACGCATGAACGACGCACAGACGCTTTTCCGTGAGGGGGTGCTGGCGCTTAAGGAACGGCATGACGTGGCTGAAGGGCGACGCTTGCTCACCGAGTCGCTGCGCCTGAACCCACAGAATGAGATGGCGTGGTTGTGGCTGGCACGTGCAGTGCATGATCCGGCCAAGCGCCTGCAATGTATCGAGCGGGCGCTGAAGATTGACCCTTCCAACCAGCAGGCGCTGGCGCTCAGGCATAAGTATAACGGGGATGGCGCACAGGTGGCCGCCGTGACTGCCTCTGCCATTACTGAGGCCCCGCCCGCTGGGCGCAGCCAAAAACCTGCGCAGGGAAATGCCCTCACACCACAGGAGCAGCAGCATATCAGGCAGTTGTTCAGGAAAGCCGACCAGCTTGTCGAACAGGGCGAAGTTGAGGATGCGATTGAACAATGGGTGCGCGTGCTGGAGATCGAGGTCGATAACGAACTGGCATTGCGTCACGCCGTCGGTTATCTCTCACGCCTCAAGTATATTGACGATGCGCGTGAGCTGGTCTGGCGTGCCCTGGAAGCTGGCACACAGCACCCCTCGGTCTACCTGACCGCCATCGACATCGCTCGCTACCAGCAGAACTACGATGAAGAAGACCTGCTGTGCGAGAAACTGGCGCTGCTGCCCACAGTGGATGACAGTGTAATCGCGGATGTAGTGGATAAGCTCATCAAAACGGAGCGCTTCTCACGCGCGGAGGAGATTACGCTGCGCGCGCTGGAAACCCACCCGCGCAGCCAGAAATTACTCAAGCGGATGGGGGATATCTGTCAGGATGGAGGCCGCGAGGCCGAGGCCACCCATTATTATGACCGGGCAGCACGGCTGGGCACCCGCACCCGTGAAGGCCGCGAGGCCGACCAGAAGCTCAATGAGCGCGCGGTCTTGCTGACCGACAGCGAACGCGGTAGTGTGACATTGGCCTGGCGCGAGGCGGCGGGCTTTGGGGTGGTCTACCTGCTGCTGGCATGGCAGGACGCGGGCATGAATTTGCTGAATATCGGTCCTGGTCGTTTGATCGGGGTGATTGTGGCAGTAGTGGGTGGCTACCTGTTGGTGACAGCCACCTCATCCCCCCAGCAGCAACCATTGGCAAAATTGTTGGGCGGAACTGTGCCGGATAAATCCGGGCGCGCAGGTAAGCAGACAAAGCCTGTTTACGAGGAGACAACAGCGGTGGGCATGGTGGAAGAACCCACTCATATCCCGATGATCCCCCCGGCGCTGCGCGTTGTCATTGGCCTGATGGGTGTGGCGGTGCTGGGTGTGGCGCTCTGGCTGACCTTCGGCGAGGCAATCACGCTGCTGCTCAATCCGCTCACGCCGCCCGACCTGCCTCATATTAGCGATTATCTGATGGATTAAATCTCATGGCCTTATTTTTCGTTTTTCTGCTGCTGATTATCTTGCAGCTTTTCATTATGTCATTCATCTTTCCGCTGCCCATCACCGATACGGGCACGGTGCGTTATCGCTCGCTTCCCTGGATGACCATGCTCCTGATTGTGGTGAATTCACTGGTGTTCATCCTGTGGCAGGCGGCCAATCTGTATCAGGGTATGGCCGCCTTCGAGGAGACCGGCAGCCTGAGAATGCTGGATATTTACCTCAAACAGATCTGGACCTATGGGTTTCGAGGTAGTTATCTGCGCGAGGGTTACAGCATCGGCGCGTTTGTCACCTTTACCAGCATGTTCATGCACAGCGATATGTGGCACCTGTTCGGCAATATGATCTTCCTGTGGACATTCGGGCGGCGTGTAGAAGATGCCTGCGGCCCCTGGCGCTTCCTGCTGTTTTACCTGGCGGCAGGCATGATCGCCAACCTGGGCAGCGAATTGCTCAACCCCTCCACGGTAGACCTGCCCGGCGTGGGTGCAAGCGGCGCGATCAGCGGCGTGATGGGTGCATATCTGCTGTTGTTCCCCGGCGCGATGGTGAACTGTCTGTGGGGCCTCGGCTCGATCATCCGAACGCCGCTGGTGGTGATCGGTCAGGCCGCCGGCATCAGGCACCTGGAGGACGCACCGCCCTGGCGCTGGACAGTCCGTGTGCCGGCCTGGATACTGCTGGTCTACTTCCTGATTAAAGACCTCATCCCGTCGTTTGAGGTAATGCAGCAGGGGCAGGACTTCGGCGGGGTGAACAATCTGGCCCATCTGACAGGTTTCCTGGCCGCGTTGTTCATTGTGTTGTTTGTGCGCAAGGATTTGGCCGTGCGCTTCTTCAGCGGGCGCTCGGTTTAAATAAACCACGCCCGCAGCTTTTTCGATCACGGGCGTGGTGTGTTTTACTTTGTTTATAACGCTTAGACGGGTTCCCCCTGTTCGCTGCCAGACAGGAAAATGGTTTCTGCCAGCTTGAGCAGCTCGGTGCGGCGCTTTTCACCCACCTGTTTGCTCATCAGGTAACGTTCCAGCAGTTGCGCCTGCGTTAAACCTTCAGGATTGCTGCCCAGGCGGGTGCGCTCCGGGCGTTCGACATCTTTACGAATGCCCGCCAGATGATACACCTCAGCCTGGCGCAGGGCATCGCGCAGCATGACCTCGTTCAGTTTGGCTTCGTTGTGGGGCGTGAGTTCGATCAGCAGGCGCACTACTGCGCCTTTCAGGTCATGACCCCGGATTTTGCGCAGCATGTCCTGCGTCGGGTTGGCACTCTCTTTCAGATCGGCACGCAGCGTGACAAACGGGCGTGCATCGGTTTTGATAAAGTCCCACTGCGCGGCCCCGCGTTCCAGCCCCACCCAGCAGAAACCCTTTGTATCCCCTTCTTCGCCAAAATCAATTCGTTCCAGGCTGCCGCTGTAGACCACTGGCGGCGCATCCGTGCGCGTTCTGGTCAGGTTCTGGTGCTTGTGGATGTGACCGAGCGCCACATAATCCCAGCGCGGGTCGGCCAGCGCTGAGACCATCACGGCTACGTCGCGCCCCAGCATGATCGAGCGCTCGCTGCCCACCACCGCGCCGCTGACAGTGAAGTGTCCGGTCAGCAGACGCGGCATGTCATACTGATCGACCTGCTGCGCCAGATTTTCAATAAGCCCAGCCAGGGTTTCTTGCAGCAGAATATCGGTTTCGGCGATGGTCATTCCAGCAGTATTGGCTTCGGCCAGCAGGCGCGAACGGATTGGGTAGGGCGCGGCGGCCACCATCAGCGGGCCGCGTTTGGTCTCAATCTGCTGCGCTTCATAATCATCTGCCACCCACACATTGGGTACGGCCAGCGTCTGGTATATCTCAATACTGGAGGCTTTCATGATAGTGGGTGGCAGGTCATGGTTGCCCACCAGCAGCACCAGCGGTGCGAGTTCTGCCAGGTCACGCACCCGCCAGGCGAATTCACGCTGGAACGTGGGATTGGGCGTGCGCGTCTTGAAGGCATCCCCGGCGAAGATCGTCAGGTCTACGTCATGCTCACGCGCATATTCGATCATCGCGTCCATCCGCCGCAGGAAGTCCACCACACGGGTGCTGAGGCCGCTTTGTGTGTCGGTCTTACCATAATTTTCCACGCCGATATGCACATCGGCAAAGTGCAGAATACGTATTGGCTCAGTCATGGTCGTTAAAATTTAAAATGTACGAAAATGCGCCCGAAGTTCTTATCGTCCTTCTCGACCCGGTGATAGAGCGCCTTGATATGTTTCTGGTCGAGGAAGCGCAGCACCTTCTTCTTAAGCTGGCCGCTGCCCTTGCCGGGGATGATCTCCACCAGTCGGATTTTCTGATCGATAGCTTCCTGAATCACGCGGTTCAGTTCCGTATCGATCTTATAGCCTTTGTTGTAAATATCATGCAAATCCAGTTTGAGTTTTGACATTACGGCTTCTCACAATTGTCTATTGTTTTTTAAAGCGACCTGTCAAACAACGTGATCAGAATTTATTGCCACGTTTGAGACGGATCATAGAACATCAGTTTACCATTTTATAAACTGAGATTCGACCACCGGCTCAAAGGCTTCATAAAAAGCAGAGGATAATCTGTTCTTTCTTTGGCATGGTATACTTCATTTTGGCAAAATATAATGCATCTTCGTTTATCCGATTGGTTAAATACCAGGAGGTAATTGAGCAGCATGACAGCGAACTCTCGTATAAATGCTGTTGAGCGTGCCACCCACAGGTCATGGAATGAATGGTTACAGTATATGGACAGCATCGGCGCTAAGAATCTTAGCCATCACGAAATTGCCACCAAAGTATTGGAAGAACTCGATGGCAAGGTTGAGAATATCGGATGGTGGGCGCAGGCAGTGACAGTCGCGTATGAGCAGTATATAGGACATCGGATACCTGGGCAGCGTCCCGATGGAACGTTTCAGACCAGTGTCAGTAAGTCTACCAAACTCGGCATGAAGGAACTTATGGACAAATGGGTCAGTTTTGCTGCCGGGGATCAGGATGTACTCGCTCTGATTGCTGGCGAGGTGCGGGTAAGCGGCACGGAAAAGCGTATTACGTGGCGGACGAAGGCTCATGATGGCTCGGACATAAGAGTCACCAGTGAGCCTAAAAAGGATGGAACTGCGTCGATCATAGCAGTACAGATGGGGCTGCAAACGAACGACCTCAATATGGAGGCGAAATCAAAATGGTCGTCAGTATTGCAGCGCTTTTTAGAAGGCCTTTAACGTACGACTTCAAAATTTTGGAACAAGTCCTCTGGCTCCTGCCATGACAAACACGGCCTGGACAATTTTCTCGGCAGCTTTGGAAGCCACCAGCAGGTATGGGTGAGGTGGCCACCAGCGAAATCCCCTTATGCTGGTGCAGAATGCGCCCAGCCTAAAAGACCCGCCCAGTGTCCCCCAGCGTGGTAAATCAGCCCTGTATCCACCCCGCAATCCTGCCGCCGAAGTTGGCATTGATGATCTGATCGCGGGTTGACTGAATGTCAGATAGTACAAAAATATGCTTATTTTCGTTATCATTAAGACGTGAACAAAACGGGACAGACTCTTACGCGAGGATTCACAGGCATGGACGATAGTTTCACCCTCCGCGAGGTGGATAAGTCAGATCGCAATTGGGTCGCGCAGTTTTTAGATGAACAGTGGGGATCAACACGCATTGTCTCACGTGGGCAGGTGTACCTGGCACACCTGCTGCCCGGCTTCATTGTGGAGCATGAGGGGGAGCGTGTCGGCCTGGTGACTTACCATGTGGAATACGAATCCTGCGAAGTTGTGACTCTCAACAGCACGATAGACGGTAAGGGCATCGGAACAGCATTAATCGAAGCGGTGCGTCAGCGGGCATTGGGGGAGCAGGGCTGTAAGCGAGTCTGGCTTATTACCACTAATGATAATATGAATGCGCTGCGCTTTTACCAGAAACGCGGCTTTGTCCTCGCCGCGCTTTATCCCAATGCGCTCAGCGAGTCACGCAAGCTCAAACCGGAAATCCCCCTGTTTGGGCTGGACGGCATCCCCCTGCGCGACGAGATCGAGCTGCATCTCCAGCTCTAACGTCCTCGTACTGCCCGGTCACACCGGGCAGATCATTTTCACGTGTCTTCAATCTGTGCTTGGCTCATGTGACACAGACTGACACAGTAGCCCATTACTCCTAATTATAGTTTGTGTTTCGTTAATGTGGTGTCGCATATCTTGACACAGTTCAACGATTTCTCATATAATGCCGATATATGGGTTTGTCAATTTTTGTGAACAAGCCCTTAGTACCAGGGCAAGTCGCCGTGAAACCATTGACCAACAACTATGTGAGCAATCGAGTGTTGAAGCTCAATGTGGGTTTCTTACTCAGCGACGGGCCGGGACACATCCACGAAACAGTTTTCGACGTGCCAGCGGTACGGGTGTCTGACGACATGTACGCCACGTACATCAGAGGTCCGCTGCGCCTTAGCCGCACGAAAGAAGGTATTCTGGCGCAGGGCCAACTGCGGGTTGGCCTGGAAGATGAATGTTACCGCTGCCTCGACTCGGTATCTACCGAAATTGTCGTTGATATTGAAGAGCTGTATGCCTATCTCTCGTCCCTGGACGCAGAATTCGTCATCGCGGATGACGCAATCCTCGACCTGGCACCGCTGATCCGTGCCGAAGCATTGATTGCCAATGCCCGCGGTGTGCTGTGCGGTGAAGACTGTAAAGGGCTGTGCCCGGAATGTGGCGCGAATTTGAACACCAACGCCTGTGAGTGTGAGTCTGAAAAGATTGACCCGCGCATGGCGAAGTTGAAAGAGCTGCTGAACCGTCAATAATTTTATATAAAACAGGGGGGTACCTGCTGTGTTAGACTATCACGATAGGCATAGCACACGCTTTGATTTTCTCACGGACATGGATTTTCTCGCCAATGACGTGGAAGACCAGGAGGAAGACGGCTTTTTTGCGGAAGAAGCCCTTCTTTATGAGGACGACCTGGACGATGGGGCGGATGAAGACCTGGACGATGAGGAAGACGAAGGTTACGACCTGAGCGTGATGGCTTCCAGTGATACTGTCGGCCTGTATCTCAAAGAGATGGCACGTGTCCCCCTGTTGACTACCGAAGAAGAAATTGATCTGGCCGTGCGGCTGGAAACAGGCTTGGCCGCCGAAAAGAAGCTGAAGAAATACCCCGATAGCAAACGTAACCTGGAGTGGACGCTGCTGGTGCAGGATGGCATGAGCGCCCGCGAACACCTGATTAAAGCCAATACCCGTCTTGTGGTGTCCATCGCTAAAAAATATATGACACGGGGTGTCCCCTTTCTTGATCTGATTCAGGAAGGCAATCTGGGCCTGATGAAAGCCGTGGAAAAGTTTGACTACCGGCGTGGCTTCCGCTTCAGTACCTATGCAACATGGTGGATTCGCCAGACGATCACCCGCGCAATTGCCGACCAGGGACGCACCATCCGTGTGCCCGTGCATATGACAGACCGCATTCGTCGTCTGTATCGGGTCGCGCGCCAGCTTGAGCAGGAATATGGCCGCAAGCCCACTGCTGAGGAGATCGCTGTCGAGATGGACCTGGAGCCGCGCAAAGTCCAGTGGATGCTCAAAGTCTCCTGGCAGCCGCTGAGCCTGGAACACCCGGTAGGCGAGGATGAGGACAGCGAGCTGGGCAATTTTATCGAAAATGACAGCCTGCCCACCCCCGCGCAATCTGCCGAATCCAACCTCATCCGCGCGAAGATCGAGGAAGTTCTGGCGACGCTTACCCCCCGCGAGGCGCGTATCCTGCGGCTGCGGTTTGGCCTCCAGAACGGGCGCAGCTATACCCTGGAAGAAGTAGGGCAAAAATTTGGCCTCACACGCGAACGCATCCGCCAGATCGAAGGCCGTGCCCTGCGCCGCCTGCGTCATCCGCGCCGCAGTCGCCAGCTTCGGGATTATTTAAGCTAAAAGATTAATATTTCCAGGTAAAATAATAGTCTGTGGGATAGGGGTGACGCGCTGCGCCACCCTTTATATTTTGTGCATCCTCGCTGACCACACAGCCTGTGGTGCCAGCGATTGCGCGCTAAATACGCCCGTCATTATCGCGAATTTCGACAACCTGCTGGCCGCCCTGCTCCACCCATACCCCACACGGGCCGCCGCGTTCACTCATGCCCAGCTCAACCTCGCTGCCGTCCATGCGCAGCACTGGATGATAGAATTCGGCCACTTTCTCCGCTTCCGCCACGATATAATGACCGATGAGGGAACGGCGAAAACGGTCTTTGCTATGGTTGGCAAAGCTGCCATGAATCACCTGCCCGTTAAAGAACAGCACATCGCCCGCTTCCATAATCACAGGTTCTGGGTGCATTCCCTCGGCCAACGGCACAGTAGTGCCCGTAAAACTTTGTGTCGTGTCGGCCTCGACATTACACAGCGAGGGCAGATCATGTGTGCCGGGCACAATCTGAAGGCAGCCATTTTCCTCATCGCAGCGATCTACCGCCATCCAGGCCGCGACACAGGTGCCGGGCTGCACGTCCAGGTAACGATTATCCTGGTGCAGCGCCTGCCCGCGTGACCCGGCAGGCTTAAAATAGAACATGGTCTGCACTGCATACGGTTCTGCGCCTAGCAGTGCGGTCAGCCAGGTGTTGATGCGCGCATCAATCAGCCACTTGAAGCTCAGTTCATCCCAGCGGTGAGGATGTACCATGCGCGGGTACTTCCTGAGCGGGTCGTGTTCATCCTCGATACGATCCCCCTGGAAGCCGCCCTGTCCCTGCGCGTTGAGCCGGGTGTAATGCTCGCGGTAGAGCGTGGCTTCTTCCGGCGAGAACAGTCCCGGCACCACCACAAATCCCTTATCACGAAATTCCCGAACTAACTTTGGGTTGATCATATACCTGCTCCCAATAAAATATTGACCTGAGTAAGATTAATTTCCCCGGCGCATGAGCCACTGCATGAAGCTGAGATCAAAGCTCGGCCCGCCGATCTGGTGAGAAATCGCCATGATTTCGGCGCGGTGGATGGTGCCGTGATTAAGGATGTGGAACAGAATTTTCCACACATGATTTTCCACCTGCGCGCCCTGTGGCAGGGTGTAATGAACAGCAGCCTCCAGTGTATCCGTGTTCATTGTCGCCACAAAACCGCGCATCTCGGTTTCGATGTGATCCCACTTCGTGCGGATGCCGGCGCGATCCGGGTAATCGGCAGGAGTGAGATCACCCTGCGGCGACTGGCCGCGCGCTCGTGCCAGCCACAACCACTCGCCATTCATGAGATGCACCACTTCGGCATGAATGCTGCCGTGCGAGTAGCCGCTGTCCTGCCGGAACTGGGCATCGCTCAACTGCATTACACAGTCGTTCCACACATGATGCAGTTCCCAGTAATGATAGTCGTACAGCGTGCGCAGCGCGTCCGGGGTCATGGTCTAATGTGCTTCATGATACTGCTGGCGGGTTTCCATCCCGGCCAGTTCGACCACGGGCGTACCGTCCTGCTCCACCCACACACCGCACTGCCCGCCCCACTGGCTCACGCCGATCTCAGCCTCGGTGCCATCCATGTGCAGCACCGGGTGATACCACTGGGCGACCTGCTGCGCCTCACCCACAATATAATGCCCGATCAGCGCACGGCGGAAACGGTCTGCGCTGGAATTAGGGAAGCTGCCATGCACCAACTGGCCGTTGAAGAACAGCACATCGCCCGCCCGCATGACCACCGGGACAGGCTGCATCCCTGCGGGCAGGTCTACCGTGTCATTGGTGAAACTCTGTGCAGAGTCGGCCTCTTTGCTGCACAGCACCGGGATGGTATGTGTCCCCGGCACGACCTGAAGGCAGCCGTTTTCCTCGTCGCAGCCGTCGAGCGCCATCCACGCCGCCATGCAGGTGCCGGGGTTCACGCGCAGGTAAAACTGATCCTGGTGCAGCGCCTGCCCACGCGACCCGGCGGGCTTGTAATAGACCATGGTCTGCACGGCGTAGGGTTCTGAGCCGAGCAGGGCGGTAAGGCAGTGGTTGATACGCGGGTCAATCAGCCAATTGAGGCTGGTTTCGTCGGAGCGGTGCGGCTGCATCAGCCGGGCATAGAGTTTAAGCGGGTCGTTTTCGGTGATGTTCTGGTTACGCATATCGCCCTCGGCGGGCGGCGCGGGGCGGAAGGTCATGTAATGCTCGCGCAGCCGCGTCACCTCGTCGTCGCTGAACAGGCCGGAGACAATCACATAACCGTTCTGCTGGTACTGGTGAATGAGTTGTGTGTCCATAGTCGCTTGGCCTCATCAAATGACTTTCAGAACTGCCGTATTTTCCTGAAAAACAGGCGAGAAACAGGTGATGAGCCAACGTTCAGGCAACCGCTGTTTAACCTTGCCCAAACACATCACCCCTACTGCTGAAATCATACCATGTGGCGCGGCGGGCGGGGTATATCCATGATGCGCGCGGGTGTGTCTGGGATTGTGATGCTAAAAGCCGGCGCAGTAGAGAAATTCTGAAAACCACCTCTTTATTAACCCACAAGCCAGGGTGTGATACGCCTTTCGTATAAGGGGCGATGGCTATAGAGCTACCCCCGATCAGACTGAGTGGCTCATTAACCCCGTAATCACACCTGTTAGAGTGGTTATATCTATCGCAATGTGCTATGTGCTAGTTCATGTTCTGTCTCCGCTAAGCACACTCAGAAGCATACCTTTCTTAAATCCCTTCTGATTTAGCCATTCATCCAAGGAGATAAGATGACTGAAGATCGTAAGAATAGTAATCATAAGAGGATTGATGAACAGAGCAAGGCTCAACAGCTCGAACAGTTCACAGAGGACTCTGAAGGTAAATATCTGACCACTAATCAAGGAGTACGAGTCAATCATACCGATGACTCGCTCAAAGCAGGGTCGCGCGGCCCTACCCTGATGGAAGATTTTCACTTCCGCGAGAAAATGACGCATTTCGATCATGAGCGAATTCCTGAACGGGTGGTACATGCGCGTGGTTCTGGCGCGCATGGCTACTTTCAGGTTTATG
>JBGSXK010000189.1:0-15494 GCA_041751455.1 Anaerolineae bacterium | reverse complement strand
TCCCCAACGTGACGCTGGCTTACAGGCCGGTGCTGCTGGCACAGGCCGCGGTGCGTTATCAGGATCGCAAGGTTAATATCTTCACGGCGCGTTATTACGCCTATCGTATCCCCGACCTGGAACGTACCGGGATGGTGCATTGGGAGGATTACCTGTCCGACCCGCTGGACCCCAAAGAACTGACCCGTGACCCGCAGGGCGTGGCGATTTACGCCGACCTCGCGCCCGGTCTTTCTGATGCAAAGCGTATGAGTGCTTTACAGAAAGAGCTGGTGGATATGCTCTATAGCACTGCCCGGCTGCGGCTGGCGCAGAATACCACGCTCAAGCTGTATTCCAACCCCGATGTGTCGGAAAGCGAGTTCTACGCACAGGCGGCGCAGGTCGCCCGTGAACAGCGCGACGCAGAGATCGACAAAGTAACCACGCAGCTTGAAAAGCAGATGGATGTGCTGGAAGGCCGCCTGACACGTAAGGAGCGTGAACTCCAGGCCGAACGTAAGGAACTGGCAGACCGCCGTCGCGAGGAAACCTTCACCAAAGGCGAAGCCTTCCTCAGCATCCTGCGTGGGCGCACCACCTACACCCTCTCACGTACCAGCCGTGCCCGACGTTATACCCGCCAGACCGAGGAAGACCTGCTGGAAAGTGAGCAGGTGATCCGCGCCTTAAATACAGAGATGGATGCGCTGGAACAGCGTTTCGAGCAGGAACTGCGCGCCGTCAACGAAAAATGGGCGAAGATCGCCAATGATGTCCAGGAATATGTCGTTACTCCCTATAAGAAGGATATTCAGGTCGAACTGTTCGGCATTGGCTGGCTGCCACACTGGTACGCCAATATCAATAACCAGCCGCTCCTGCTGCCTGCCTACTAAAATATCGGGGCGCAGATCATAGCGCCCCGATCTCTCACAATCTTATTTGATTGCATGTTGTTCCTAAAATATACTGATAAAAACGTCTGATGAAGGCGGTGTTGATGGCTGTAATCAGTGAGCGGAATTTTTTGCCCAACATCTTCAAAACCTGGCTGCGTACCCGCTTGAAAGCTTTCCTGGCCGACTGGAAAAAAGATGAACCCTTTGACTGGCGCGGCACATTGACAATCATTGTGGGCACTGTGCTGCTGCTACCCCTGACCAGGCGCTTACCCATGCTGTCTTTTGAGTGGTAGCAGTGCTTAGCGCTGACGTAAGCTGGAACGTCATTGGCGGCCAGTACAGCCTGCAAGTGGAACTCATCGCGCAGGACAGCAGCGGCAATCAATGCAACCAGATGATTGCGCTGGGACGCGAAGCACCGGACAACCCTGCGCCTCTCATCACGGCCACACCGACCTGCCGCCAGGATCCGGCGGCAAGTTACTGCTAGCAGTTTGTGATAAGATTTTCCGCATATCCCTCGCCCTTCTTCCCAGGCAGGCTGCTTACAGGGTATTGGGATGAGGGATTTGTTATGCTTAACCAGTGTTAGAATATAGAATAGAATTGCATTCAAAATGCTCCCGGCAAGGTGATTAAAGGCTAAAAAATTATGTCTTCTAAAATTGTGACGATTGAGCGGCACATCCTGGAACAGCAGCAGCAGTTCCCCCATGCCACCGGGGCCTTTACCGGCCTGCTTTATGACATCGCCCTGGCCGCCAAAATTATCGCGCGAGAGACCACGCGCGCCGGGCTGGTGGATATTCTGGGCACGACAGAGGGCAGCAATATCTATGGTGAACACCAGCAAAAACTGGATATCTTCGCCAATGACATCATCTTTAAAATGAACGACCACACCGGGCGTTTATGCGCGATGGCCTCTGAAGAAAGCGAAGACCTTATCGCCATCCCCGATCATCACACTGTTGGCAAATATGTGCTGCTCTATGACCCGCTGGACGGCTCCTCCAATATTGATGTAAATGTCTCGATTGGCACGATCTTCGCTATCCACCGCAAAATCTCGAATGGAGAACGGGGCAGCCTGGGAGACGCGCTGCAACCCGCCAGCAAACTGGTGGCCGCCGGTTATGTGGTCTATGGCAGCAGCACGATGATGGTTTACAGCACCGGACAGGGGGTGCATGGCTTCACCCTTGACCCCGGTGTAGGTGAATTTTTACTCAGCCATGAAAATATCACACTGCCATCCACATCAAAATATTACAGCGTCAACCAGGGTTACGAAAAATACTGGACGCAGGGCGTACGCGCCTATGTCAAGTGGCTGCAAGGGCTGTATGGCGAGGGCCATAAGCCGCTGGCGCACCGTTATATTGGCTCGATGGTGGCCGACTTTCACCGCAATCTGCTGCGCGGCGGGGTCTTTCTCTATCCCGGCGACCTGCAAACACCCAAAGAGCCTTATGGCAAAATGCGCCTGATGTTCGAGGCACAGGCGCTGGCTTTTCTGGTCAACCAGGCGGGCGGTTATGCCTCTGATGGCATTGGCAGCATCCTCGATATTCAGCCTACTTCGCTGCACCAGCGGGTGCCCTTATTCATCGGCAATCGTGACCTGGTGGAGACTGCCGAGAACTTCATCCGTGACCATGATCAGGAGTGGATTAAGGCCTATTTGCCCTTCCGCCGGGGCGAACTTTCGTCTGTTCCAGTCACCTGACGGCTGCCCACCGCACGCGCTGCCGCTGTTGACAGTGACTCTCCCCATGCTATAATGCCCCGCGATAGGCGGGTCAGCCGGAAGTGCTGAGGGATGCGTTTTTACACGTCACCAGATCGCATTCTCTCGCCTGAAACAAAAGGCATTGTTGGGTGGAGTGTATGCATATGGAGCGATTCAGGCTCTGGCTGTTGTTTGCAGGGATAGTGATTTTGACGATGAGCGCGGCGGTCAGTGCGCAGGAAGAACGCCTGACCAACCCCGGACTGGAAGAAGGCAGTGCCGGGCCGTATACCACGCGGCGCGGTGGTGAGTTTCCTATTTATCTACCCAATGGCTGGAATGTGTGGCTGGCCTCACCCACGGGCGATTTTTTCAACCGTGGTGATCGCACGACCATTAACCCGCATCCCGGCCCTGGCCCCAGCCCACAGGAAGGCGGGCGGGCGCTCAATATTGACTGCGGCTATGTCACCTGTACCGTGGCGATTTATCAGCAGGTAAGCGTCGAAAGCGGCCAGAATGTGCAGGCCAGTGCCTTCGCACAGGTGAAAGCATGCAACCTGCCAGCAAATGGTGACACCTGCGGCTCAGCAGTCGAATCCGGCGCGCAGACACGCATCGGCATTGACCCTAACGGCGGCACCGACCCCAACGACAGCGACATCGTGTGGTCAGGCTGGGCAGAACCCCATGACCGTTGGGAACAGATGACCGTAAGCGCCACGACCACCGGCACGACCGCCACACTGTTCCTCTACTCACGCCAGGGATCAACGGCAGACCTCAACAAAACCTACTGGGACAGGACGAGCCTGACGGGTGGCGGCAGCGGCGGCTCGGTAAGCGGTGAGCCTGCGGCCACACCCGTACCCACTGCGCCGCCCTCGGTGGCCTTTGTAAGTCCACAGGACCAGCGCGCCGATGGTTCAATTGTGCATGTGGTCGGCGCAGGCGATACGATTGACAGTATCGCGGTCGCCTATCGGGTCACGCGCCAGCACATCATGGAGCTGAACCAGATCAGCGACCCGCGCATTATTGCCATTGGCCAGGAAATCCTCATCCGCGCACCACTGGCGAGTGAGGGCGAAACCCTGACTGAAGAAATTGAAGATGCCGACGCGCCCCCCCGCGCCGAACCCCCGGACGAAGCAGAAGCGCCTGATACTGAAAATGTGGAAGGCACAGAAGACGGTGATGAAGACAGCGCGGAAGCGCCCGCAGAGCCTACTCCTGCCGAACCCACCGCGACCCCTGCCCCTGCGCCCGTCGTCTCGGTAGCGGATGGCGCTGTAGTGCCCGCCCGCAATCCGGCGCTGTTGGGTGCATCGGTCTGTGTCGCGCTGTTTAACGACCTGAACCAGAATCGTATTCAGGACGTGGGCGAAGACCTGCTGGCGGGCGGCCTGATTAACCTCAACAGCGCGGGTGAAACCCTGCAAAATGTAGAAACCGATGGAGTCTCGGAACCCTTCTGCTTTGAAGAACTCGACGCCGGGGATTATACGGTGGCCGCGAGCGCACCAGCAGGTTATGGACTTACCTCGCCCGACCAACTACGCCTGCAAGCACTGGCCGGGATTAAGCTGGATGTGAACTTTGGCGCGGCAGAGGGTGTACAGCCGCTGGTCGCGCCCCCGGCAGATACGGGTGGTCTGGTCAGCGAGACCGCCGCTGAGGAAACGGATACCCGCTCGTCTGTGGATGGCCTGCTGGCAAACAGCGGCCTGATCGTCTTCGGGCTGGCGGCGGTAGTACTGATGGCTGGTATCGGGCTGACTCTGTTCATGCGTCGTGGTTAGCGGTTCACCAGAGCAGCCAGTGCCGGACAATGAGCCATGCGTTTTGACCTGATGCCTATGGCTCGGCGCACAGCACTTTTCTGCGGAAGTGCTTTTAGGGGAGGGATAGAGACAATGAAGCAGAGCGCATTACTGCTGGCAGTGATGGTACTGGTGGGTGGTTTTCACAGCGCCCAGGCGCAAAACGGGGGGCAGTTCTGCCTGCGTGCCTTTGAAGACCGTAACGCCAATGGCAGGCTGGACGGCGGCGAACCTTTTTTCACACGTGGGGTCAGCGCCAATCTGCTCAATGCCGAAAATGTGGTGATCGCCAGTGCCCTGCTGGATAATTCACCCACTGCCGCGCAGGGGGTCATTTGCTTCCAGTTCCTCCCCGATGGCCAGTACACTATGGAAATCACCAGTGCGGACTTCACTCCCACTACCCCCAGCAGCATTACCGCCTCAATCACTTCCGGTACGCTGCCCACAGTGGTGGAGTATGGCGCGCAGCAGGTGGTCGAGACTCCTGTGGCCGGGTCAACTCCCCAGAGTGATGCGTTTGACCAGGACATGCTGCAACGGATGGTGCTTGCCGCGCTCGGTACGCTGGTCGTGCTGGCGGGCATGACCGTCCTGGGTGCCCTGCTCTATCTGGCCGCGTTTCGTCCGCGCCGCCCTGCCCGGCCTTATTATGCCCAGCCGCGTGCGACCCCCAGCCGAGCCATGCCTGCGGTCGTGCTGGACGACGATGATGACATCCCACCCATGCCTGAGCGTACCCCCACACCCGGCTCAGTACCGCTGGTGGATCTGCTGGATGATGACGACAGTGTGAGCGAGGATACCAGCGAGATCAGGCCCGTTTGAAGTCATAACTCCGAGTGATGAGTTTATTGACTCATCACTCAGGACGCATTACGGGATCAGAGCAACGGTTTCGATTTCGATCAGCGCGCCGATAGGCAGGCGGGCCACCTCGACAGTGGTGCGGGCAGGGGGATTCTGGTAGAAAAATGACGCATAGACTTCGTTCATCGCCGCGAAGTCATCCATATTCTGCAAATAAACGTTGGCCTTGACCACGTTATCCAGGTTGCTGCCTGCGCTTTCCAGCACAGCGCGGATATTGAGCAGGGTCTGGCGTGTCTGTGCTTCGATGCCACCTTCAGCCAGTTGGCCTGTCCCCGGGTCCATGCCCACCTGCCCGGCGGTATAGACCATACCGTTTACCACAATCGCATGGGAATAAGGGCCACCCGCTGCCGGAGCACCTGGAGCGGTAATTACTTTTTTGGTCATCAGTTTAAACTCCATGAAAAACAATTGCTGACCAGTATAACAAAGTTAAGGGAGATGGCGAAAGCCGGGTAGGGGATGTTTTTTAATCACCCTTCGTCGTATATAATCGCCGCATTATGCCAAAATCAAAATCCCGCAAACTCACTGCACCATCCCCACCTGCGCCATCACGCTTTTTATGTGAGGCCGAAGTGGTCACCGGGCTGAAGCCCTATGCCGAGGAAGAACTGCGCCGCCGTTTCGGGGTGCAGGTACACATCAGGCGCAAAGACAAACCGGAAGAAATCCCTTTCGGTTACGACGGCGACCTGCGCGACCTGCTCAACCTGCGCCAGAGCGTGGCCGTCTATCTGGCGCAGCATTACCCGATCCCGCGCCCGCTGGCGCTGCTGGGCCACCAGCACTTTACCGGGCTGCTGCGGCAGATCACCACCGTGCGCAGCCTGCACCGGGGCGGCAGCTTTAAGACCTTTCGCATCAGCGCGGCGGGCAGCGAGTCTTCGGTTTTCCAGCGCATCCGCGACGAAATTGCGCAGGCGACCGCGCTGGTCTATAACGACGACGAGGCCGATCTGCTGCTGCGGGTGCGTAAGGCCGATATTCATAAAGATGGGTGGGAAGTGCTGGCGCGCATGTCCCCCCGTCCACTCTCCGCGCGGGCGTGGCGTGTATGTGATATGGAAGGCGCGCTCAATGCCACTATTGCCAGCACCATGGTCGAGATGACACAACCACGCCCGGAAGATCGTGTGCTTAACCTGATGTGCGGCAGTGGGACGCTGCTGATCGAGCGACTGCTGCACACCCCTGCGGACGTGATCGGTGGCTGTGACACCGATTTCATGGCCCTGCGCTGTGCCACCGCCAACCTGACCGCCAGTGGTCACGCCGCAGACGCAGATGTATTTGAGATGGACGCGGCGAATCTGCAACTGCCGGATACCTGTATGGAGGTCATCATGGCCGACCTTCCCTGGGGTCAGTTGGTCGGCTCGCACGAAGCTAACCGCACACTTTACCCACAGGTGCTGGCCGAAGCCGCGCGGGTGGCTGTGCCCGGCGCGCGTGCCGTCTTCATCACACACGAAATCCGCCTCATGGAGCAGGTCTTAGGCGAACTGGCGCATCTGTGGCAGGTGCAGCATACCGAGCGTGTATTCCAGGGTGGCCTGCACCCGCGCATTTTCCTGCTGGAACGGATTGAATGAGCAGACGCAGGCGGACACCTGAAACCTGACCAGCACTCCCTGCGTATACGGCATAGTACCCAAAACGCAGGTAAGGAGACCGCATGTCTGATCAGGAACTTTACGAAATCGCCAGCCAGCGTGTTGATCGCCGCAACCGCCGCTGGACGTTGTGGGGTTTTAATCTGGCCATCCTTATTTTATCGGTCGCGGCAGTGGTCCTGTTTGTTGATACACCTTACCAGATGACCAGTGTTGCGGTGATGCTCGCCTGGGCTGGGATATTCGTCCTGCATACCCTCATCGCAGCGATAGCGCACTCCCGCGATGAGGACATTGAAAAGGAAGTTGACCGGCTGCGAGAGGCAGGAGCGACGAGGGCTTATGAAAAACCCAAACGCCTGCACCTGACCGAAGATGGCGAAATCACAGAATATGTAGATTGGGAACACGAGGAAGCAGAGCGCGAACTGAAATCATAGCGTCAGGCTGTAAGCTATAAAACAATTCCGTCCAGTAATAGCGTATCCTCAGGTGTGTATTATGCCCGGTGATGTCGTCTCTATGCTCCTTTCAGCGGGCTTTGCCATGGCGTGTCTGAACTGGCAAAAAGTCCGGTAGCAGGCAGCTAACACCCACGTTAAACTCCTCTCAACGCCGTACCACCCTATCATAAGGATATAAAGCATGACAAAATATCGTGTCGGTGTACAGCTCCATCCCCAGCACACCACCTATGCTTCGTATGCCGAGGCCGTGCGCCAGGCTGAGGCCATCGGCGTGGATACCATCTGGAACTGGGATCACTTCTTCCCGCTCTCCGGCGATCCTGACGGCCATCACTTTGAAGGCTGGACACTGCTGACTGCCATGGCGACTCTGACGCAGCGCGCCGAGATCGGTTGTCTGGTCACATGCAACAGTTACCGCAATCCGGCGCTGCTGACGCATATGGCGAAGACGATTGACCACATCAGTGACGGGCGGCTCATTCTGGGCATTGGCGCGGGCTGGTTCGAGCGGGATTATGACGAATTTGGCTATGAATTCGGCACTGCAGGCAGCCGCCTGCGTGACCTGGGTGAATCGCTGCCGATCATCAAGCAGCGCATGGCCGCCGAAGTCCCCGCCCCGGTGCGCAATCCCATTCCTATTCTGATCGGCGGTGGCGGCGAGAAGGTCACGCTCAAACTGACCGCGCAGTATGCCGACCTATGGAACGGCTTTGGCCCGCCGGAAACCTGGCAGCACAAGAACGGCGTACTCAACGACTGGTGTGCAGAGGTGGGGCGCAGCCCGGCAGAGATCGAGCGCACCGCCTCTGTCAACACAGGAAACGTGCCCAATGACCTGGATGCCTTTGCCAAAGCAGGGGCAACCCACATGATCATGGGCATGAGCCAACCCTGGAACTTCAACCTCATCGAGCAGCTTGTCCGCTGGCGCGACGCAGCCGGATAAGCGCATCCCGATGCAGGCATAGGTTGTGAGGCGGCTTACACGCTGTTAGAATAGTTCAGGAAAGTCCTCAACAGATTTTATAGCTGCATTGTGGTCGCTAGTGATCAGGAGATAATGTATGTTTGGAAACTTACCGGACGACGCGCGCACGGTCTATGATTGGACATGGGCGCAGTTTGAACCTTATTTTCAGGATTTGCAAGCACGAGAACTGACCGCCGCTAATATTGATCAGTGGATCGCTGATTGGTCACGCCTGAGCGAAGTTATCAGCGAGCTTGATTCCCGCCTGTATGTGGCCACCACCGTAGATACCACAGACAAAGAGGCTGAGGAGCGTTTCAATCGTTATCTGGATACGATTTATCCACCAGCGGCCACGGCTGGACAACAGCTTAAGGAAAAACTGCTGGCCAGCGGCTTGCAGCCTGCCGGCTTTGAGATTCCGCTGCGCAATATGCGTGCGGAGGCCGAGTTGTTCCGTGAGGAGAACATCCCTCTCTCGACCCAGATACAGAAGCTCGGCGCAGAATATGACAAGATCATCGGCGCGCAGACAGTGGAGTGGGACGGCGAGGAAAAAACACTGGCGCAGATTCGCCCGGTCTACCAGGAGCAGGATCGTGCCCGGCGTGAGAAAGCCTGGCGGCTGAGCAGTGAACGTCAGTTGGCCGACCGTGACGCGCTCAATCAACTGTGGACGCAGCTCATGGACCTGCGCCTGCAAATTGCCCATAATGCGGGTTACGATAACTTCCGCGATTACCAGTGGAAAAACTTCAAGCGCTTCGATTACACCCCTGCCGACTGTGAAATCTTTCATGCTGCCATTGAAGCCTCTGTCGTGCCGCTGGCACGGCAAATCTTCGAAAAGCGCCGCCAGCAGCTTGGCCTGGAGACGCTGCGACCCTGGGACCTCAATGTAGACCCACAGGGGCGCGAACCGCTGCGCCCGTTCGAACACAGCGATGAACTGGTCAGCAGGGCGGAAGCCATCTTCAGCAGGCTTGATCCACAGTTAGGTGAATACTTTGCCATCATGCGCCATGAGGACTTGCTCGACCTCGATAACCGCAAAGGCAAAGCGCCCGGCGGTTATCAACAGGATTTTGCACTGGTCAAGCGCCCATTCATCTTCATGAATGCAGTTGGGCTGCATGATGATGTGCAAACCCTGCTGCACGAAGGCGGCCATGCGTTTCACGCCTTCGAGAGCGCGAAACTGCCCTACTATCACCAGCGCCAGTTCAGTGCCGAAATCGCCGAGGTCGCGTCCATGTCGATGGAACTGCTGGCCGCGCCCTATCTGGCCGCCAGCCAGGGCGGTTACTACAGCGATGCCGATGCTGCGCGGGCACGGGTCGAACACCTGGAGGGCATAGTGCTGTTCTGGCCTTATATGGCCGTCGTGGATGCTTTCCAGCACTGGGTTTATACCCATCATCAAGCCGCCACCGACCCAGCCAACTGCGATGCCAAATGGGGCGAGCTATGGGATCGCTTCATGCAGGGCATTGATAGCAGCGGCCTGGAAGACTCCAAAGTAACCGGCTGGCAGCGCAAGCTGCACATCTTCCAGATTCCGTTCTACTATGTCGATTACGGACTGGCGCAGTTGGGGGCGGTGCAGGTCTGGCGCAACGCGCTGGCCGACCAGTCATACGCGCTGAAGCAGTACCGCGAGGCGCTGGCACTGGGCGGCACACGTCCGCTGCCACAGCTTTTTGCGGCTGCCGGGGCAAAGTTCGCCTTCGACAACGCCACCGTCAGCGAAGCCGTCACACTCATCGAAAAGACGCTGGGCGAGTTGGAAACGGTGTAACTACCGCTTTCTGTGGGGCACGGCTCCTGGTCGTGCCCCTCACCCGGCTTTAGGCCCCTCTCGTATCATTTCAGACCCGCACAAATTTTCTGGCTAGGCTGGTCTAATCTTTCTGTTCCGTCTTGCCGAAACAGCTCTTTCTGACCTAAGATAACGGAAAGTCTAACGAAGCAGAAAGCCCTCTCATGGCCGCAGCATCTCCCCGCCAACAGGTACAGCGTGTCCTGCTCATTACGCTGGCGCTCAATCTTGTGATCGCCATTGCCAAAATCATCATTGGCCTCATAACAGGTGCGCTGGCGATTACTGCCGATGGACTCCATTCAATCATTGATAGTTCAGGCAATGTCGTTGGGCTGGTGGCAACACGGCTGGCAGATCGTCCGCCGGACGATGATCACCCCTACGGCCACAGCCGTTACGAAACGCTGGCCGCGCTGGTCATTGGCGCACTGCTGCTGCTGACAGCCTGGGAAATTGCGCGCGG
The DNA here is from genome assembly GCA_041751455.1 of Anaerolineae bacterium. Lineage (GTDB taxonomy): Bacteria > Chloroflexota > Anaerolineae > Aggregatilineales > Phototrophicaceae > JAIOHN01. The sequence goes on along the minus strand of JBGSXK010000189.1, from coordinate 4,838 downwards.
GGCAGTGGAGCGACTGAGCGGCGGCGAGCCACCGCACATCACACCGCTGGTATTCGCGCTGCTGGTGGGGACACTGATCGTCAACATCTTCGTCAGCCGTTACCAGATGCAGGAAGGCAAGCGTTTAAAGTCGGAAGTCCTGCTGGCCGACGCGGCCAATACTCGTGCTGATGTATTCGTGACTCTTTCCGTATTGGTGAGCATGGCGCTGGTTGGGCTGCTGGGTTGGGGCTGGGCAGATATCGTCGCCGCGCTGCTCATCAGTGTACTGATCTTCCGTGCCGCCTGGGAGGTGCTGCAGCGCACCACCCGCGTCCTGGTGGATACCGCCCCCTACTCCCCCGAACAGCTTACCAGACTGGTGGAGTCTGTGCCCTCCGTCCATGAAGTGGTGCGGGTGCGCAGTCGTGGTTCGGCCAGTGCCGCGCACATTGACGTGGATGTACAGGTTGCACCCGCTATGACCGCCGACCACTCCGCCGCCATTGCCGGGGCGATCCGCGACAAACTGCATGAACATCTGGGTGGCATCAGTGAAATTGAGGTGCATTTCGAGCCGGAGCGCGAGGCTGAGCAGGATTATGCGCTGCTGGCACGTGCCCGTGCGGACGCGCTGGGGCTGACGACGCATGAAGTACGCCTGAGTGACGCACCGGACGGCAGAGTGCTGGAAATGCATGTGGAAGTACCGCCCGACCAGACCTTAGAGGCCGCCCATCGCCAGGTCAGTGCATTGGAGGCCGCCATCCAGCGGGACGCGCCGGACGTAGTGGATGTAGTAACACATATCGAACCCGCACAGATGGAAACCGCTGAAGCCATCGACGATGCCGCCATCCAGCAGCAGGCGCGCCAGCTTGAGGCGCAGGTGATGCACTTACTGGAAGCACATCACCCTGGCCTGGACTGGCACGACCTGCGTATACAACCCTACGACAGCGGCTTTGCCGCTACGCTGCATGTCACACTGCCACCACAGCTCACCGTGGAAGCGGCACACCGCATCGCCGAAAGTGCAGAAACGCTGCTGCGCGCCGAAGTGCCCCCGTTGGAGCGTGTTATTATTCACACCGAGCCGCCCGAAAAAGACGGCTGACCCCTTTACTCGCTCTCTTCCACCGGGGCCGTCGTTGCTTCTGGTTCGCTTACAACTGTACGCGTCGCCGCCTGCATAAGCAGTTGCAGGCGCGGGGCCATCGCTGCCGGGTCAGGATGGATGCCATCCTGTAGCAGCGCAGTGTCGAAAATCTGCTCCACCACCACATCAATCAGTGGGTTCTGCGGATGGCTGTCCAGCATCCCGCTCAGGTTATGAATCAGCGGGTCACGCGGGTTCAGCTCCAGCATCTTGACTGGGAGTTCATAATCTTTATCCAGCAGGCGGTTAATACGGAACATATTGCGACCTGGGGTCTTATCCGCGCTGACCAGCCGCGCCGGGCTGCCCGTCAGCGCCTGGCTTTCACGCACACCCTGCACCCGCTCCCCCAGCACCGCCTCGAACCGCCCGCGCAGCGCGCCAAACGCATCTTCTTGCAGCGCTTCTTTTTGCGGTGTATCGGTTTCCTGCACTTCGCCAATCTCGCTCAGGTCAATATCAGCCTCGTCCACACTGCGCAGGGCATGACCCTGATACTCACTCAGCCCCATGAGCAGGAAAGAATCGACTGGCTGCGTAAAGTACAGCACTTCGATCCCGCGCTGACGGAAGGCATCCAGATGTGGGCTGCGGCGTGCGCTGTGAAAATCATCCCCCAGAATGTAGTAAATATCGTTCTGATTCTGGGCCATACGCCCGGTGTAATCCGCCAGCGTGACCAGCGTTTCGGGGTCATCCGCCTGGGTGCTGCTGAAATAGAGCAGCCCTTCCAGGTCTTCGCGGTCTTCCGGGCTGGCGACCACCCCTTGCTTGAGATACGCGCCAAATGCCCTGAAAATTTTGAGATATTCTTCCGGCTTATTTTTCGCCAGCCGCTTGAGTTCGCTCAACACCTTACCCGTAAGTGTCTTCTTGAGGTTGACCAGCACCCGGTTCGCCTGCACACTCTCACGACTCACACTAAGGGGCAGGTCTTCGCTGTCCACCACCCCCTGCACGAATTGCAGATACTCCGGCAGCAGTTCTTTGGTATATTCCTGAATCATGACCTTGCGGGCGTAGAGTTTTAAGCCGGCCTCTTTGCGCAGGCTGAACATATTCTGCTCAGCGCTGGCGGGGATATAGAGCAGCGCGTAGAACTGAAGCGGCACATCGGCACGCATGTGGATGTGATGCAGCGGCGCGTTGAAATCCAGCGTAAACATTTTATAGAAGTCGTTGTACTGCTCGGCGCTTACTTCTTTCGGGTCCCGTCGCCAGATGGCCTGCTGCTTGTTGGTTGGTTCTTCTTCCTCGGCCACATAGATCGGAAACGCGATGTAATCCGAATGCGTGCGGATGGTCTCTTTCAGCTTCCACGATTGCAGGAATTCCTTCGCATCGTCCTTCAGATGCAGGATGATATCGGTGCCGCGCGCCTCCCGCTCAGCCGGTTCGATGCGATAAGTCTCACCGCCATCGGATTCCCACGCATAGGCGCTTTCATCGGGACGATAGGAGCGCGACACCACGCGCACTTTATCCGCCACCATGAACAGTGAGTAAAAGCCCACCCCAAACTGCCCGATGACATCCTGTACTGCCGCCGCACTGCCGCCGTTCTGCTTCATGGCCTCGATAAAGGCTTTCGCGCCACTGTGGGCGATCACACCCAGGTTTTCGACCATTTCCTGCTCGTTCATGCCGATGCCGCTGTCGCTGATGGTCAGCGTTCCCGCTGCCTCGTCCGGCCTGACTTCAATCGCCAGCTCCGCATCAGCGTCAAGCAGATCATGGTTGGTCAACTGCTCGAACTGCACCCGGCTGAGCGCGTCGGACGCATTCGAGATCAGCTCGCGCAGGAAAATGTCGCGCTCGGTATAGAGCGAATGCACCAGAATATCCAGCAGTTGCTTGATCTCGGCCTTAAAGGCAAAAGTCTCACTCATGTTCGCCTACCTTTTTTATCAGGGATACAATTCAGATCATGATTGAATTTTCGTTATTGTTTTAACATGCGTCTGTAAGAAACGGGTAAAAACTTAAGGAGCAAAATTCATGCCACGCCTTTCCACTTCTACATGGAGTTTACACCGTACCCTGGGCATCACCTACCCCGATTCGCCTGCGGCTAGCCCGCGCCGCTCAGAACCAACCTATGGCGCAGGCACATTTACGCTGCTCGATATTCCCGCGAAGCTGGCCGCGATGGGTATTTACACGCTGGAAATCTGCCATTTTCATCTGCCCAAAGAGGATACAGTCTACCTGCGCGAGGTGCGCAGCGCGCTGGACAGTGCGGGCGTGCAGTTGTTCTCGCTGCTGATCGACGATGGCGACATCACTGACCCGACCCACAGCGCGCGTGACCAGCGCTGGATCAGCGAATGGCTGGATGTGGCCGGGGTGCTGGGGGCACAGTGCGCCCGCGTGATCGCCGGGAAGCAGGACCCCACACCGCAAACACTCGAAAAAAGCCGCCGGGGGCTGAGCGAACTGGCAAGTCATGCCGCTGGCCACAACGTGCGCCTGATGACCGAAAACTGGTTCAACCTGCTCTCGACTCCCACCCATGTGCGCGATCTGCTGGGCAGGTTGGATGGACAGGTGGGCTTATGCGCGGATTTTGGCAACTGGAAGGGCGCGTCCAAATACGACGACCTGGCGCAGATTTTCCCGCTGGCCGAGTCCTGCCATGCCAAATGCACTTTCAACGCGCCCAACACGCCCGACCGTCACGATTACATCCGCTGCCTTGATCTTACCCGCGCGGCGGGCTTCAGCGGGCCGTACACGCTGATCTATGACGGGCCGGATAACGACGAGTGGACAGGCATCCGGCAGGAAATGGAGATGGTGCAGCCGTATCTGTAGCGCGCTCAGACACTAAACCATCTGTCTGGCCGGGCGGCTTTAGCCCCCGGCGCTGGATTTTTACCTCGCCGCAGTCGCTAATCCCCATCCCCATAACGGCGCGTGCCCTGCAAAATCTGCCCCAGGCGGTAGAGATCAGTACGCGAGGTCATGTCCAGGCTGATCGGCGTGACCGACACCACCTTGTCATGCAGCACCGCATAAACATCGGAGTCCGGCTCGGCTTTGGCCGGGTCGGAGTCGAAGCGGTAGCCCAGCTTGCCGATGTCCGCCAGTGAAACACGCTCCGGGCGGGTCGGCCAGTAGACCCGGCGGCGCGAAAGGCGCGTCATCTGCCAGGGAGTCTCCGCGTCCGCGCCCCAGGGCACATCCAGCTTCAGCACATCCACATCATCCGGGCGCTCATGGCTCATCAGCCACTCGCCAAAATGCCGGGTAAAGTGCGCCGCCGCGCTGAAATCCACATCCACTGAATACGTCAGATGCAGGTTGGGCGCGGTCTGCTGCGAAACCGCCAGCGCCGGAATATCCAGGCTGGCCGCCTCCAAAGCCGCGCCTACTGTGCCGGAAATGGTTACGCCGTTGCCCACATTTTCGCCATAATTAATACCAGATACCACCAGCGACGGCAGGCGATCTGCCAGTTCCAGCACACCATGCTGGACAGCCTGCGCGGGGGTAGCATCGGCGGCATAAACGGTATATTCGCTGCCGTTGAGGGTCATCTGCTGCTCATAGATGCGCCCGGCGCTGGTGATAGGCAGGCTGCGCCCGGTGCCGGACTGCTGCTCACGCGGGGCAACGACCAGAATATCGGCCATGTCGGTAAAGGCTTGCACTGATGCCCACAACCCCGGCGACTCGATGCCGTCATCATTGGTAAATA
>JBGSXK010000188.1:0-3337 GCA_041751455.1 Anaerolineae bacterium | reverse complement strand
ATGCCTTCACCGAAGACCACATGGATCTGCTAAAGGCTATCAGCACACAGGCGACGATTGCGCTACAAAATGCTCAGCTCTACCGGGATCTGCTGGAAGAAAAAGAGCGTATTGTGGATGTGGAAGAGGATGCACGTAAGAAACTCGCGCGTGATCTGCATGACGGCCCTACCCAGAATGTTTCCGCTATTGCGATGCGTATGAGCTATATTTATCGGCTGCTGGAACGCAAACCGGAAGATGTACCAGAAGAACTGAAAAAGGTGGAAGAGCTAGCCCGTAAGACCACCAGGGAAATTCGGCACATGCTGTTTACCCTGCGTCCGCTGGTACTGGAAAGTCAGGGCTTAAATGCCGCGCTCAACCAGCTTGCAGAAAAAGTGCGTGATACGCATGATCAGGCGGTCGCCGTGCATGTGGGCAATCGTGTCGAAGCCGTGCTGGACAGCCATCAGCAGGGCGTGATCTTTTACATCGTTGAGGAAGCCGTGGGAAACGCCCGCAAACACGCCGAAGCCGAGCTTATCAGCGTCAATGTGACACTACAGGGCGATGCGGTCGTGGTGGAAATCTCCGATAACGGGGTTGGTTTTGATATTGGCGCGGTAGATGCCAATTACGATCAGCGTGGCAGCCTGGGGATGGTGAATATGCGCGAACGCACCGAACTGCTGGATGGCGTGCTGCGTATCGACAGCGCGGAAGGGCGCGGTACGACGATTACAGTCATGGCTCCCGTTAAATCAGCGATGGATTCTACCGAAATTCGTAAGCAGCGCATCAATAAAATGTCATCACGTGTGCCCGCTGACCGTTAATCTATGCCCCCTTCTAATTTAGCCGCTTTACGGGGAGAACCCAGCTACGTCTGGCGTGCCGGACAGGAACGCCGCTTGCAGATGATTGCTCGCTGGGCGCGGCTGGAAGATGCACGTGTCCTGGACGCGGGGGGTGGGGTGGGGATGTACGCCGCGCAAATCGGGCGGCGCTATCCCAATGCTTCTGTTGAGATGTTCGATATTGAACTGGAACGAGTGCAGGAAGGGCAGGTGGAAACTCCTCATGCGGTGGTGGCCGCTGCCGAGCATCTTCCGTATAACGATCATTATTTCGATACTATTCTTTCCAGCGATGTGATTGAACACGTGGCCGATGATAGCATGGCCGCTCGTGAGATGGTAAGGGTTCTGAAGCCTGGCGGACGCATCATCTTGTTTACGCCTAACCGCTGGTATCCTTTTGAGACGCATGGCCATTACTGGCGTGGTGAATATTACTTTGGCAATACCCCTCTGATAAACTACCTGCCTGACCCCCTGCGCAATAAACTGGCACCTCATGTGCGCACTTACAGCGCGCGTGCCCTGCGCCGCCTGTTTGAGCCTTATCCGGTGCGCATTGTGGCTCACCAGCGCATCTTTGCGGCGTACGATAATATCATCGCGCGCCTGGGGCAGCCCGGACAGGTTTTACGGGACACACTTTATCGCCTGGAAGGCACACCCCTGGAGTTTTTTGCCTACTCTCACCTGCTGGTGGTTGAAAAACAGATAGGTCAGGTTAAACCCCACAGCCATCACTAACATGGTTCTTATAGAAGACTAATTACGTTTTTAATGTTATTCAAGTATCATAACATTTGTGATTACAATTCCCACTCAGGAGGAAACATGGACAAACAAGCGCTTATTGAGTATTTGAACGAAGACCTGGCTTCTGAATTTCAGGCTGTAATTATGTACAGCACGTACTCAGCACAGGTGACTGGTCCACATCGTCCACAGCTTGTTCAGTTTATGCAGGGGGAAATCTCTGATGAGTTGGGTCATGCACAGTTTTTAGCGAATAAGATCGCTGCCCTGGGTGGGGTGCCGACGAAAACCGCTGCACCCGTCCCGGAGGCGGAAACCCCTAAAGAGATGCTTGAGCGCATTCTGGAAGCCGAACACAAGGCTATTGTCAGCTATAGCCAGCGCGCGGAGCAGGCTAAAGAAGTCGGTGATGTGGGGCTGGCTGTTCAGCTAGAAGATATGGTGCGCGACGAGACGAACCACTATGAGGAAACTCAAAAACTGCTGGAAGACTGGCGTTAGGCGAGGTCAGTATTTTCAATAAAACGCCGGGTGCTTGCTGCCCCGGCGTTTTGTTTACAGAGCACTGTTCTCTACCCACACAGGTAAATGCCCCAGCGCAATAATACCCGACCACTGCGCACGATCTCCCTCGGTGAAGATGGCAGCTTCAGCGACAATTTCCGCCCCGACTTTGTGCAGAATCAGCCGTATCCCTTCCAGGGTGCTGCCTGTCGAGATGACATCATCGACAATGGCAACCCGTTTGCCGGAGACCGCCTCCTGATCTTTTTCGTCCAGGTACAAAGTCTGCGGCTTACCCGTGGTGATGCTGAGCGTTTCTGATTGCAGGGCCTGTCCCATATATGGCTTATAGGATTTGCGCAGGACGATATATGGCAGGTTCAACTCGGCAGAAAGCGCATGAGCCAGGGGGATACTTTTTGCCTCGGCAGTGACCAGCACATCTGGCTGATGTTTGTCGATCTGGACGGCAAGCGCCTTGCTGGCAGCGGTGACCAGTTCGGTATCGCCCAGGATGTTTAAAATGGCGATACGCACACCAGGCTTGATTTCGAACAGGCGCAGTTCACGTCGGACTCCAGAGATGTTGATCGGGTAAGTCTCCGCCATGCTGGTATTCCTCGCTGTGAGTTGTGGACAGGCTAATCAGCCTGAAAGATGAGTTTCTCGTTACAAAGATATACTTCGTCCCCTGCATTCAGGGGATAGGGTTCTTTAATCAGGCGACCTTCTACCACAGTGCCGTTGGTGCTACTCAGGTCTTCAATCATCAACTGCCCATTCTGGCGCACAATCTGGCAGTGGAATCGTGATACGCCTTTCGCCTCGATTACGATTTCGTTTTGCGAAGCGCGCCCAATACGGATTAAGTCGCCGGAAAGGGTAAATGACTGCTCATTCCAGGAAACTGTGGTAGGCAGTATGCCAGATTTTTCGGGTTTTGATTGGGGTATTTCGACCTGGGAGGCGGTGCCAACTTCGTGCTCTTTGAGCATTCTTTCCAACTCGCGTACACGCAGCGCCTGGGTACTGCCATGACGATCTGTCATGGTGTAGATAGCCTGAGTGGACATCATCTTGCGGCTGTAATCATTATAGGCTTCTGCCCCCCGCGACATTTCCTCAGCCTGGCGCAGCAGGGTTTCCTTCTCGTCCCTCAGTTCTGTATCGTCCAACCCTGAGGCTTCGATCTCCTCGGCTGCTTTGCGCAGAATTTCCGCCGCGCTATGATAATGCCCTCG
>JBGSXK010000187.1:0-5729 GCA_041751455.1 Anaerolineae bacterium | reverse complement strand
TTGCGGGTATACCTGGAACGCGCCGGGGTGAGTGACAAACTGCGCCAGAGCCTGCTGGAAATGTACGGGTTTGCCAAGAAACATGTGAGTTCAGTACAGGTAGACCTCAATCTGGATGAGTACACGCCGCTGGATGGGATGCAGTTCATTCATACCCCGGGACACTGTCCGGGGCAGGTGTGTATCAGGATTGGTGATGTGCTGCTAAGCGCTGACCATGTGCTGGCACGCATCACACCCCATCAGGCACCAGAAAGTATCACACATTATACGGGGTTGGGTCATTACCTGGACTCATTGTATAAGATTGCCCGTGTGGATGGTATCCGTGTGGCATTGGGCGGGCATGAAGAACCAATTTACGAGATGTATGAACGGGTGATTGCGATCCGGGCCAGCCACCAGCGCAAACTCCAGCGTGTGCTGGATGCGATCAAAAATGCCGGGCAGCCATGTACAGTGAGCGATATTTCCAAAGCGCTTTATCCTGAGCGGCATGGTTATGATGTCCTGCTGGCGATTGAAGAAGTAGGGGCACACATAGAATATCTCTATGAACACAGTCAGCTTGCCATCTCCAACCTGGAGGAAGTGGAGCGCCAGGATAACCCTGTGCTGCAATATGTCGTGATTTGACATGCAATTTTTGATGAAATTTTAAAAGTATGTTAAATATCTTAAGAGGTAAGCGAGGTGAAATTTAACTGAAGCGGACTTCATCGCTTAACTTAATGTTTTTAAACTATCTCGTGGTCAAAGAATTTTCATAAAGGAGAGAAAGATGACCAAGCGCAAATTCAATTTTTTATTCGTCCTGGTAATTATCGCCAGTTTGCTGGTGGCAATAGCCCCCGGGGCGGCCCAGGAGAAGACTGATATCGAAGTTTGGATTGCTTTTGTCGATTTCCGTCTGGATTGGGCGGTAGATGTTGCCAACAAGTTTAACGAAGCTTATCCGCAGTACAATGTCACTATCCAGGAGTACACGGATTACGAGCCACTGCTGGATGCCTACACTCTGGCCCAGGAGCAGGGCAACCCACCGGAAGTCATTCAGCTTTTCGAAGTAGGTACACAGTTCGCCCTGGACAGCGGTTGGTTCCGCGCTGTAAGCGAAATCGTGGCCGGGCGTGAAGAAATCGGGGGCCAGGCTGTTGCATTCGATGACATTGTGCCTGTGGTTTCTGGTTACTACACCATCGGTGGCGATTGGTCTTCGGTGCCCTGGAATACCTCGACACCCATTTTCTATGCCAACACTAATTTGATGGAGCAGGCAGGTGTGGAAGCCATTCCGACGACATGGCAGGAACTTGAAGCTGCCTGCGAGCAGTTCCAGCCGCTTAAGGAAGCCGGGACAATTGCAGGCTGCATTACCTGGCCGAATCATGGTTGGTTTTACGAGCAGTGGCTGGCACAGCAGAACGAACTGCTGGTCAACAACGGTAATGGCCGCGAAGGCCGTCCTAGCGAAGTGAACCTGACCAGCGATGCATCAGTGAACATTGTACAGTTCCACAAGGACATGTACGACAAGGGTTACTATGTGTACAGTGGTGTGCAGCGTGACTGGACGGGCACTGTACAGTCCTTCTCTTCTCAGCAGGTACCCTTTATCATGACCAGCAGCGCCAGCGCGGGTGGCATTACCAACAGCGCCCTGGAAACTGGCTTTGATGTCGTGACGAGCCGCATGGTCTATGATGGCGAAGTTGGCTGGACGGGCAACATCATCGGCGGCGCGACGATGTGGATCACCGCCCAGGATGACCCGGCAGTGGAAGAGGGCGCACTGGCCTTCCTGCTTTACTTCAACAATACCGAAAACGCTGCAAGCTGGCACGCCGCCAGTGGGTACGTCCCCATCCGTGACAGTGCCATCACTCTGCTGGAGAATGTTGCCGCAGATAATGACCTGGGCTGGGACATCGACAATAAGACCCGTAATGCGCTGCCAGCGGGTAACTGGTTCGAGCTGAACCCCAACTTCCGCACCGCCAGCGATCAGTTGGGCGAGTCGGAGCTGACACTGGCGACAGCAGGCGCGGTCTTCGGCACATTCGTAGAAACCCGTAATATTGTGACTCAGGCTATCGAAGATGTGATGCTGCTTGGCTTAGACCCGGCGGAGCGTCTGGCAGCAGCCGAGGCGGAAGCGAATGTACTGCTCGGCGAGTATAATCAGCTCTATGTAGAGTAATTCGACCTGTATGCAGGTGTTTGCGGGGGTCGGGGTTTTGCCCCGCCCCCTTTTTATTTGGAGAGGGGCAAGAGGGATATTGCGATGTATATGATTTCGCCCTTGATCGTGGTGGTGCTGGCGGCGCTGGTGGGTGCGCTGGTGATGGCCTACCACTTCCAGCGCAGGCAGGCGCTCAGCCTCACGTTGGGAGCAGCGGTAGGCGCAGGGGCCGGAGTAGCGGGTGCGCTGTTGGTGATGGTACCGCTGAATTTTTGTACCTTTGAAGCGGAGCGTCAGGCGCTGGACTTTATTTTTGGGGTCGTACTGATTGTCATAGGGATGGCCATAGTGCTCATCGCGGCCAATTGGCTTGTGCCCCGGTTGGTACGGCGTGAGAACCTGCTTGCGATGGCAGATACCCAACATGGGGCGTTTCGCGCAGGAGTGCTGCCACCGCTGCTGTTCCTGCTGCCCACACTGGGCATCCTGGGATTATTTCTCTACTATCCCATGTTCGACACCTTCCGGCTTTCCACTTTACTGGCGCGGCTGGGCGCGCCGCGCTCAGCATTTATATGCCTGGATAACTTTACCCGTCTGCCGGCTGACCCCACATATATGCGCAGCCTTATGACAAGTTTCAGCATGGCCTTTGCGATTGTGATCCTGGCGCTGGCGTTATCCCTGCTGATCGCGGTGATGGCCTACCAGCCGATCCGGGGCGCGCGCATCTACCGCACCCTGCTGGTGTGGCCTTATGCACTGTCACCGGTGATCGCAGGCATTATCTTCCGCCTGTTGTTTAACCCCACCGCCGGAGTGCTGAACTATGTTACAGGAAGTTTGTTTGGCGTGCGTATCCCCTGGCTGCTGGATCCTGGTGTCGCCCCCTGGACGATTATCCTGGCGAGTGTGTGGAATATCATGGGGTTTAATATCCTGTTTTACATCGCCGGGCTGCAAAATGTGCCAAGCGATCTGCAGGAGGCGGCGGCAATTGATGGCGCGAATGCTTTCCAGCGGTTTTTCCGTATCACGTTTCCGCTGCTTTCGCCCATTACATTTTTTCTGGTTGTCACCAATACCACTTATGCGTTCTTTGATACTTTTGGTCTGATCGACTTCCTGACGGGTGGTGGCCCGGTAGGTTCGACCACGACGCTCATGTATAAAGTCTATGAACTGGGCATTGTGAACCGTGACCTGGGTAAAGCAGCGGCGCAGTCGCTCGTGTTATTTATGATCGTGATTGCTGTGACGGTGATTCAGTTCCGTGGCAGCCGTGAACGGGTCACTTATGGAGCATAGCCGATGAGTACGATTTCGCAGGAGCAAGCCATGACCCTGGCCGCCCGTCCGGGCTGGCGCCGCATGATCCCCAAACGCTGGTATGCCCATCTTATTCTGATCACTGCCGTGTTTCTGATGGGGCTGCCGCTCTTTTACGCGGTCATTGTCTCTACCCAGGGCAATGCCGATGTGTTTGCCTATCGCTTTACATTTGGTGACCAACTGGAGCGCAACTGGAACGTAGTGATGAATGTGCGCGGGTTGGGTGGCTACATGGTCAATAGTTTCGTTGTTTCCATGGGCATTATGGCGGCAAAAGCGGTGCTGTCACTACTGGCCGGGCTGGCTTTTGTCTATTTTCGTTTTCCGGGTAAATGGCTGGTCTTTGGCTTCGTGCTGCTGACACTGATGATGCCCACCGAAGTGATGGCGATTGCTCTGTTCCGCATTGTTTCCGGCTTGGGGTGGGGTGATAGTTATACAGGGTTGATCGTGCCTTTTATGGCAAGCGCAACAGGTGTATTTCTGTTCCGCCAGCATTTCTCCAATATCCCGGCGGAACTGTCGGAAGCAGCACAGATGGATGGCGCGAACCCGCTGCAATTCCTGTTCCGCGTGCTGATCCCGATTAGTTGGAACGCAATCGCGGCACTGTGTGTGATCCAGTTTCTTTATGCCTGGAATCAGTACATCTGGCCGCTTATGATCGTGCAGGATCGCAGCAAGCAGGTGGTGCAGGTGGGGCTGCGGACACTGGTGGCCGGTGTGGAGACTGGTGACAGTTTCGGGCCTATCATGCTCGGAGCGGTCATCGCCAGCATCCCGCCGCTGGTGGTGTTTATCCTGCTGCAAAAACAGTTTATGAGCGGTTTCGCACTCACGCGGGATAAATAAAGGCAGGATTACACTACTAGAAATTAAACGGATACAGGGACGATCCAGATGTCATCCCTACACAACATGAATAAACCACCTTATCCGGCACCTGTCTCAGGTGCTTTTCTTGCGAATCTGCTTGTCGCGGTTTTCTGCCCATTCCTTCGCCCGGTCAGTGGCGATGGCGATGGCACGGCCTTCTTCATAACCGTCTTCCAGCAGCGAATTGGCGATCTCGATAGCTTTGTTGCGGACTTCAGCAGTGAAGTTCTTCAGCGAATCGGGGTAATTATCTTTCGTCCAGGGCATGATCATGCTCCTTTCGTAATGCGTTTTGTTATTATTATAAGCTCAAAAATCAGATTACATGCTGATTTTTAGCGACTGCTCATCTACCCGCGTCCTCCCGCCAGGTGAGCTGCCGCCGCTGAGTGGCGTAGGGAGAGCATCGCCCAGATGCCGACCAGTGGGCCGAGTGCCAGAAACGTGAAGGCCCATTCCCATCCTACAGCCTGCTCGACCACTGGCAGCAGACGAATGGTCACAAGCGTGAGCAGAAAGCCGAGGCTGGTTTGCAGTGTGAGGGCGGTGCCGACGTACTGGCTGTCGCATAGTTCGCTGATGCAGGCAGAGAACTGGGCTGAATCTGCCACTACTGCGAAGCCCCACAGCAGGCATAATCCTGTCAGCAGCACCGGGCTGCCTCCATAAAGACTGCCGACTAGCAGCGCACACAGCCCGCTGACAGACAGCGAGGCAATCGTAATAGTGGTGCGGCCCAGATGATCGGCCAGCTTGCCCGCCAGCAGACTGCCCAACCCGCCGATGCCGATCACGGCAAAGGCGACCACGCTGGCAGCTTGGGCACTGGCCCCAGCTCGCTGAAAGCTGGCAAGTAAAAAGACCGGGATCCACGCCCACATGGCATATAACTCCCACATATGCCCCAGGTAGCCCAGGTTTGCCAACCGCAGCTCACGCTGGCGTAAAATCTGGCCAGCATAACGCCAGTTGAAACGTGGTGCAGTGACACGATAGGGGCCTTCATCCACGAACAGTGCAGCGATCAGTGCCCCTGCTGCCGCCAATGCAGAGGCCAGCAGCAGCACCAACTGCCAGTCGCCCATGCCACCAAGCGCGTTGAGCAAATGCGGCGCGGCAGATCCCAGGGTGAGTGCGCCGACCAGCAGCCCGATGCCCAAACCGCGATCTGCTTTCGTCCAGGTCGCCATGATCTTCATGCCAACAGGATAGACTCCAGCCAGGAACAGCCCGGTGAGGAAGCGCAGTACCAGCGCCAGCGCGAGTCCCTGTGCCAGCAGAGGAATGAGCATGGTGGCCAGGCTGGCCGCCAGCGCAGAGAGAGTGAACAGGTGGCGGG
>JBGSXK010000186.1:0-8499 GCA_041751455.1 Anaerolineae bacterium | reverse complement strand
TCTGCGTCTCGATATAATCGGTCACATCCACCTTTTTATTCGGGTTGGGAGTGCCAGAGATGTAAAGCTGGCTGGTTTTATGGGTTTCCAGCCCTTCATCCCGTTCCATTTCTATAAAGTTTAACCTGTCACGTGCCGTAGGATACACCGCTGCCAGTACCGCCTCACCAATCGCCCTGTGATCCGGGTGGTTAACATAGCCGTCACTGTACCACATGGTCGGGTCACATGTCACCACAATATCCGGCTTCTTCAGGCGAATTAAGCGGGTGATATCGCGCCGCAGGTCCAGGTTAGGTTGTAATTCGCCATCAGGGTAACGTAAAAAAACGACTTCTTTTACCCCTAATATCGCTGCCGCGCATCGTTCTTCCTCTTCGCGGATTTCGATTAAACGTGCATGGGTCATATCCGGGTCAGCGCTTCCCTTATCGCCGCTGGTCGCCAGCACAAAGGTGATCTCCGCACCTTCCGCTGCCCAGCGCGCAAAAGTTGCGCCGCAAAAAAATTCCGGGTCATCAGGATGCGCAAACACGCCTAACACCCGTTTGATGTGCTGCTCTTCAGTGGTCATTAAACCTCTCTATGATTGTTCGTCCTGCCGCCGGTTACCCGGTTTTGCACCACATTCACATGGTTCATCACCATGCTTGCTGCACGGTTCTTTAGCTTTCTGCTCCAGCGCCCGCAGTTCATCCAGCGGTATGATATCTTCACGCTGAACCACATAACGCCCCTCTTCGGTCAGTACAGTGACAGCATCTTGTAAGGGGTGTACATCAAGGACTTTCGCCTCACCATATGGCGTACCCACACGCTTATTGCGCTTGGGTAGCTGCTGGCGTGCTTCGACGTACTGCTCATATTCGTAAACGAGACAGCACCGCAGCCGCCCACACATCCCCGTGATCTCCGAAGGATTAAGGGAAATGCCCTGTGTTTTCGCCATCTTAATCGAGATTGGGCTAAAATCCGTCAAAAAGGTACTACAGCAGCGCAGTTCCCCACAAGCACCATAACCGCCCAATAGTTTTGCCACATCACGAGGGCCTACCTGCCGCATTTCGATCTGCGCTGAAAATTGCCGACGCAGGTCATACACCAGTTTTCCCGTATTGATCTTGTCCTCAGCCGTGAACATAAAAGTCAGCAGCGAGCCATCGTAATTATAATGTGCAGCAACAAATTTCACTTCGCGGAAACCGCTCAGCTTTTTTGCCCTTTCCTGACAGACGCGCAGTGCGTCGTCCTGCTGCATTTCCCAATGCTGGCGTAGGGCATGATCACGCGGTGTAGCCGGACGCAGAATCGGCTTATACTCGCGTTCATCGCCCTCCGGCACCGCAAAGCCCATGATCTGGCCCATCTGCCGCCCGCGCGCGGTTTCTACAATGACATAGTCCCCCGCCTTCAGGTCGGCATAGGCGCTGTAATCAAAATGATAGAGCTTGCCGACTTTCGTAAACCGGACTCCGGCAACTGTATGCTTCTCAATGCTTGTTTGCATGTCGTTCAACCAATAAATACAATGTAAATCAGCTTAATGATAAACACTGAAAGGTATTCTGGCAAAGTGGCAGTTTTATAGCTTCGTGCTATATTGTATATTTTACGCTTAAAGTGCCTGTGCGGAAGCACAAACTCCCAAAACACCATCGTTGAGGAATACATGAGAACGCTGACAATGAAATTTGGGGGCGCGTCAGTGGGCACGACGACTGCGCTCACCCAAGTTCTAAGCATTATCCTGCAAGAGCATGAACGCTGGGGCAACCTGATTATCGTCGTCTCTGCGCTCGATGGTGTGACAGACGCACTCATCGAGGCGGCCCAGCTCGCTCAGTTGAGCAACCGGCGCGGGTATCGTCGTATTGTAGCGACTTTACGCACACGGCATCTGGCCCTGATTGAGAGTCTTCCCCTGGGGACCACAGAAATTGCCACACTTCAGGCCGACCTTGACCGGCTTTTATTTGACCTGCTGGACACCTGTCAATCAATGGCTGACCGCCCGGATAACACCGAAGCCGCTTTTGATCGAATAATTGGTGTAGGTGAACGGCTGTCAGCGCGGATTATCGCAGCACTGCTGCGACAGAATAATCTGCGCGGAGTAGCAATCGACGCGACAGATATTATCGTAACCGACCAGGTTTTCGGTAATGCCAGCCCACTAATGGCCCTTACACGCCAGCGCATCGCACAGAATTTACTACCTATGCTGGGTCGTGACATTATTCCTGTCATTACCGGGTTTATTGGTGCAACGGAAAGCGGGCAGCCCACCACCCTGGGGCGCGGGGGCAGTGACTATACTGCATCTATCCTGGCGGTAGGAACAGAGTCAGACGAGGTTTGGATGTGGACAGATGTCGATGGTATGATGACTACTGACCCGCAGGAAGTACCAGAAGCCCGCACTATCCCCGAACTTTCTTACGATGAAGTCGCCGAGCAGGCTTATTTCGGCGCGCGCATTTTACATTCCCGAATGATTGGCCCGCTGCGGGAACGTAGTATACCCCTGTGGATTAAAAACATTTTTAAGCCGCGTGATACAGGTACGCTGATCCATGAGACCAGCCCTAATCATCTACCCAACCTGAAGGCCGTCGCCATGATTCAAGGCCTGAGCCTGGTTTCTGCCTACAGTGGTCCACTTACTGATATTTCCGCGCTGGTGGACGAAGCCCTGTTCGCCACGACAGGCAATCATGCTGAGGTTACAATCTCGGCTCAATCTTCGGCACGCAGTTTTGTGTGCTTTGTCATCCCAACTAATGCTGGCCCGGAAGCCGTGCGCGGCACCCACAGCCAGCTTGAAAAACGCCTTCAGAATCATGATTACAAAGCACCCTGGACGATCCAGCAGGTAAGTATCATCACCGCCATCGGTGCAAACCTGGATACACGCATGGATCTGATGGCAAGTATTTTCCAGGCCTTAAGCGGGATTCGTATCCTGGCACTTGCTCAGGGGCCATCGCATTGCAGCCTGTCCATCGTCGTAAAACCAGAATATGCTGATAAGGTTCTGGGGCAGATTCACGAGATGATTATCAGTAACGCTTGAGATAACGTTCCAGTTCCCACGCTGTCACCTGATGATTATATTCGTCAAATTCCTGGCGCTTGGCCACCAGATAACTGTTGCTGATATGCGGCCCCAGTGCAGAAAGCACCACGTCGTCTTCGCTGAGGGCATCCAGTGCCTCACCTAGCGTCGTTGGCAGCATCTCTGCTCGGCGCAGGCGGGCTTTATCCTGGCCAATAAGAGTTTCTTCCAGCGGCTCTGGCAGTGGCATACGCTGCCGAATACCATCAAGTCCAGCTTCCAGCATCACAGCCTGTGCGAGATAAGGATTACTGCTGGGGTCGGGGCAGCGTAATTCAAGCCGGGTATGATCTTCTTGGCCGTGCGCCGTACTGGGCACACGAATCAGTGCCGCCCGATTAATCTGCGCCCAGGTCACATAGACAGGTGCTTCCACGCTTGTGCCCAAACGCTTATACGAATTGACCAGGGGTGCCAGCACCGCGCACATGGCGCGTGCGTGATGAAGCTGTCCCGCCAGGAAATAGCGCGCAGTCTCCGATAATCCGTATTCATTTTCAGAATCAACAAAGGCATTGGCACCAGTTTCAGCATTATGAAGGCTCTGGTGCGTGTGCATCCCGGAACCGGGTAAATCCAAGCGGGGGCGCGGCATAAATGTGCAGTGCAGTTGATTGTGCTGGGCTACAGATTTTAACGCAACACGTGCGGTCAGAATCTGGTCAGCAGAAGTCATGGCGCTTTTATGCTGAAAATCAATTTCGTGCTGGCCGGAGC
Organism: Anaerolineae bacterium; assembly: GCA_041751455.1. Taxonomy (GTDB): domain Bacteria; phylum Chloroflexota; class Anaerolineae; order Aggregatilineales; family Phototrophicaceae; genus JAIOHN01. The sequence goes on along the minus strand of JBGSXK010000186.1, from coordinate 4,667 downwards.
CAATCTCGTGATGCGCCGAGTCTACACAAATGCCCATTTCTTCCAGGGTGGAAACCATCTTCCGCCGGATCGATTGGGTAAAATTGGTCGAAAGATCAAAATATCCCACATCATCATGCGGTTCCAGCGGCAAAATACTGCTGCCGTTATGTCGGTGGAACAAGAAAAATTCCAGCTCCATCCCTGTCGTATAGGTAAATCCCATGCTTTCAGCATTCCTGAGCGCCCGTGCCAATACGGTACGCGGGTCACCCATAAATGGATCACCCTGAGGGGTGTACACACTACACAGCAGCCGCGCTGTGCGCTCCTCTGGCGCATCCCACGGCAAGATGGAAAATGTGTTTAGGTCGGGCAGCAGCACCATATCACTTTCGGCTGCGCGTGAGAAACCTTCGATAGATGAACCGTCGAACTGCCAACCGTTGTCCAGTACGTGATTGATCTCCCGGCTGGGGATAATGATACTTTTCACAACGCCTGTGATATCGGTGAACCACAGGTTGATAAACTTAATCTGGTATTCCTCTATCGTTATAAGGAGGGACTCTCTGGTCAGCATGATAGGTACTCTTTTTATTTTTCAGCAAGTGATATTATAAAAATACGTGTTTCGTTCTGCACACCTCAGACATAGCCAAAACCAACTCGGAAGCGCTTGTACAGGACTTACAACTCCGGCTCCGGCAGCAAACCCAGATGACCCAGCAGCGCTTGCAGCCCCAGCAGATAACTACGCCACCCAAAACCAGCGATCTGCCCTACACAAACCGGGGCCAGCAGTGAGGCATGGCGGAAATTTTCACGGGCATGAACATTGGAAAGATGCACTTCCACGACAGGCAATGCCGTGGCACTGATCGCATCGCGCAGTGCCACAGAAGTATGCGTATACGCGCCGGGGTTAAAGACCACCCCATCAGCCCAGTTACGCCCCACATGCAGTATATCAATCAGTGCTCCTTCGTGATTCGATTGTTCCGCTCGCATTACAGCATGATAGGGCCGAATATATGCTTCAGACAGTTGGTTGATCTTTTCGAGTGTCATGTGGCCGTATATTTCGGGTTCTCGTGTCCCCAGCAAATTCAAATTTGGTCCGTGCAGTAAAAGGATTTTTTTGCTCATACGATCATAATTCTCACTGAAGCTGGCGCAGAACGGTAATCACAGTCTCTTTGGGCACATCACTAAACAGCAGTGGTTCACCAATGCCGCGCAGCAGCACAAACCGCGAATGCCCACCCTGCCACTTTTTATCGGTTGCCATCGCGGCGTAAAGCGCCTGCACATCGAGGCCGTTCAAGCTGCATGACAAGCCTGCGAAAGACAGATATTCCCGCACCCGCTCCGGCAAATCCGCCTCACACAAGTCCAACGCATATGAAAGATAAGCTGCTGCCAGCAAGCCCACACCGACAGCCTCGCCATGTGCCCATTGATAGCCAGTCACCTGTTCAATTGCATGAGCAAACGTATGGCCAAGATTGAGATGTGCCCGGATATTCTGCTCGTAGGGGTCTTGCTCCACTACATCCACTTTGACCTGGATCGCCCGGCGGATCAGTTCGACTACCTGCGGAGATGGTTGCGCAGCCATCTCCAGGAGTATTATGTCGGCCAGTAAACCATGTTTGATAACCTCCGCCATACCACAGCGCCATTCTTTTGTCGGTAATGTTTGCAGTACATCGGGATCAATCACCACAACATCCGGCTGTTTAAACGCTCCAACCAGATTTTTACCCTGCGGCAAATCCACACCCACTTTACCGCCCACACTGGAATCCACCATCGCCAGGAGGCTGGTCGGCAGTTGCACTAGGCGTATGCCTCGCATATAAGTGGCTGCTGCAAACCCGCTGGTGTCCCCTACTACCCCGCCACCCAACGCGATCACGGTGCCCCCACGATCCAACCCTGCTGCGATAAAATCGCTGTAAAGCTGCGCGACGGTCTCCAGCGTCTTGTACTGCTCCCCATCCGGGATTGTGACCAGTGCAGCACCTGGCAGCAGTTGAAGCAGCGCTTCGCCATACAGCGGCGCAAGCGTTGTGTTGGTCACGATCATCGCCCGGCCCTTAATATTCAGACAGCCAGCGAGTTGATCACGATTTTTCAGCAACCCTGGCTGGATGATAATATCATAGCTGCCCTCCGGCGTGGTTACTGTAACGTGCTGCGCCATAACGCCACCACTTCCTGTGCGACCTGCTCCGGCAGCTTGCCCGTGGTATCAATATGATAGGGCAGTTCCGCATAAGCGAGACGGCGCTGCTCATAGAGGCTTTGCCAATCACCTGCAAAGAGAGGCCGCCCGGCCTGACCGTTCAGGCGCTCTCGAATAGTGTCGGACGCTGCATCCAGGCATACCACAAAACCAGAGGCCAGCATTACCTTACGATTGCTCTCCTCCACCAGCATCCCGCCGCCGGTGGACACGACAAGCCTGCGCTGCCCGGCATAAAAGCGGCACATACGGCGCTCGATATAACGAAAGGCTTCTTCGCCTTCCTCTGCAAAAATATCCGCTATAGGTTTGCCAGTCTGTATGACAATGCGCTCGTCCGTATCAATAAATACCCGTCCGGTGTAATCAGCTATCCATCCACCTACCGTGGTTTTGCCAGTGCCCATGAAACCCGTAATCACGATGTTGCGGTCATCCCTCATAGCCGAACCGCCATTCCACGTTATCCATCGGCAGATCGCTCAGGCGAGCACGGCGCAGCGCCTCGAAGCGTGGCCGCATCTCGTCCACACTGTCCCCACCCAGCTTTTCCAGCAGCGCATCCGCAAGTACCAGCGCCATCATGGCTTCACCGATGGGCACCGCACGTGGCAGGGCGCAAAAATCACTGCGCTCGTAGGTGGTAGTTTCTGGTTCCCCTGTGGCCAGATTCACCGAATCCAGTGCCTGCAACAGGGTCGAGATCGGTTTCATCGCCACCCGCACGATAATCGGTTCGCCTGTAGAGATCCCACCTTCAATACCCCCCGCCCGGTTGGTGCGCCGAACCAGATGCTCGCCTTCCAGGATAATCTCATCATGCACCTGCGAACCACGTTTGCCAGCGTTAGCAAATGCCGGGCCGATCTCCGCACCTTTCATGGCATGAATGCTCACCATCGCGCTCACAATCCGCGCATCCAGCTTGCGATCATAATGCACATGTGACCCTAAACCCGGCGGTACATTCAGCGCCACCACCTCGAACACCCCGCCCAGGGTATCTTTGGCAATAATCGTCTGGCGAATTTCCTCATGCATCTGCTCGGTATAAGCCGGGTCTGGGCAGCGCACATCACTTTCTTCGGCTCTGGCCATGCGTTCAACCCATGATATATCATCGCTGAGCCTGGCCTCTACACTGCCGATCTGTACCACATAACCACCCACAATAATGCCAAACTGATTCAGCAGTCGTTTGCAGATCGCACCAGCAGCCACCCGCATCGTCGTCTCACGCGCGCTGGCACGTTCCAGCGCCAGTCGCAGTTCTCGATAACCATATTTCACCGCGCCTGTAAGATCCGCATGGCCGGGACGCGGGGTCGTCAACGGCTTAATATCCTTCTCACGCCAGTTTTTCCAGTCTCGATTCTCTACCAGCAGCGCAATTGGCCCACCTGTAGTCAGGCCGTTCATCACACCCGAGGTAATGCGCACGCAATCTTTCTCAATGCTCATGCGCCCGCCCGCGCCATAGCCCTGCTGCCGGCGCTCAAGTTCCACATCAATATCAGCCTGCGTCAGCGGCAGGCCCGCAGGTAGACCTTCAATAATGGCAGTAAGCATTGGCCCATGACTTTCACCCGCCGTTAAAAAACGAATCATCTTCTCTCCAGGATTATCACCACTGCGCCGTCACAAGAATGCTCATCGCAAATAAGCATTGAACCAGTTCAGGGTTCGCCCCCAGGCATCCTCAGCCGCTTCTTTCCGGTAGGATACTCGTTCATTATTAAAAAACGCATGTGGTGCATCAGGATAGATCACAAATTCACAAATCTTGTGATGTTTTTTCATCATGCTCTCGTTAGTACGCACCAATTCCAATGGAATACCACTATCAGCTTCGCCATACAAGCCTAAAAACGGTGCAGAAATCTGCTCGGCCATCTCATCCGTCAGTTCTCCACGTGCTCCGTAAAAGACAACTACCGCCCCAACCTGCTGGCCGTCCATCGCCATCCAGGAAGCCAGCCCACCGCCCATGCAGAAGCCCACAACCCAAACCTGCGCAGGCGCGGCAAAGGGTTGTTCAATCAGATAATCTACCGCGCCCTGAATATCTTTAACGACATCAGGGCGTTCAAGTTCCATCGCCAGTTTACGCGCCTCGTCAGGTTCACGCGCAATCTGTCCACGATAAAGATCAGGCGCAAGCGCGACAAAGCCTGCCTCGGCAAAGCGGCGTGTCACGTCTTTGATATGGTCATTCAACCCCCACCATTCCTGTAAAACCACCACTGCGGGAAACGTCCCTTCCCCTTCTGGACGTGCCAGATAACCGGGTACATGATCCCCATTGCCAGCAAAACGCACGTCACTGGTGATAATCTTCATCCATTTTTCCTTTACTGATGTTTCGATTGCAGGGCTTGTCTGGCCGCCTCCAGCATCACACCGACAGGTGCATCCTGCCCTGTCCAGATTTTGAAGG
>JBGSXK010000185.1:0-1807 GCA_041751455.1 Anaerolineae bacterium | reverse complement strand
CGACTGCCCCCGTTGAGGTTATCCAGCAGGATTTCATAATCATTGTAGGAGGTATGGGTGAACGCCCCTTTGCCGTTCACATCCCCCAGCGCCCAGATATGCGGCACATTGGTGCGCAGATGATCGTCCACCACAATCGCGCCATCGTCGCTCGTTTCAATGCCTGCCCGCGCCAGTTGCAGCCGCTCGGTATTGGGTTTGCGTCCGGCAGCCACCAGCAGATGTGTCCCACTGACAACTGTTACCTCATCGCCGCATTTGACACGCAGCTCCGTCTTGCCCGCGCGCTGTGTCACCTGCTCCGCCTCGGCTTCCAGCAGCACACGAATCCCCTCATTTTCGAGAATATCCAGCACCCCTTGGGCAATATCCGGGTCTTCGCGCGCGAGAAGCTGCGGGCTGCGGGCGACCACAGTAACCTGGCTACCGAAGCGCCGGAACATCTGGGCATATTCCACCCCTACATAGCCCCCGCCCAGAATCAGCAAATGCTCTGGCAGGTCTTTCAGTTCCAGGATACGGATAGTATCCAAGTAAGGCACCTTATCCAGTCCAGGGATGGGCGGCACCATCCCCGTCTGGCCGGTGTTGATATAGATTTTTTCCGCTTCCAGCAGATCATCCCCCACGCACAGACGCTGCGCGCTTTCAAAGCTGGCATAGTCACGATAAAGCGTCAGGTTCTCGGCACGGGCGATTGATTTTTCGTTACTGCTGCGAAACTGGTGAATGATATCGTGAGCACGCTGCATCACCTTCGCAAAATCGACTGTGACCGTACCTGTATTCACCCCATAATCCGCCGCCCGCCGCGCCAGGTGCGCCACGCGCGCGCTGGCGATCAGTGTTTTGGAGGGCGAGCAGCCATAATTGACACACGAGCCGCCCACCCACTTGCCCTCTGCGAGCGCGACTTTCCAGCCTTTTTCCGCCAGCGCAACCGCCAGCGGGATACCGCCCTGTCCGGCTCCGATGACTACCGCGTCATACTGCATTCTACTGTCCTCTTGGTCGATAATCCCATTCTTAATTGACTATACCATAACCCTGAACAGCATCCTCACCCACCCCGGCGTTATAATAGGTGCAGGAGGGGTGCGATGATCAAGCCAACAGGCAGCCAACAAAACCCACAGGAAGACCCTTATGAACAGTCGGTGCGGGAGCAGGAACAACTGGCCGATGTCTGGACTTATCGCGGCTATAAAATGCGCTCCAGCGAGTTTAACACAGCAATGTCCCATCTTTTTCGGGCAGAGATCAGCCGGGCCAACGCCTGGCGCGGGCGACTGGATGCCACCACCAATTGGGCGGTGATCAGCACGGCGGCTGTGCTGTCCTTCGCTTTTGGGGATCGCTCTGCCCATCACAGTGTGATTATTCTGAACACACTTATGGTGACATTGTTTTTATACATTGAGGCGCGGCGCTATCGTTATTACGAACTGTGGAGTCTGCGCGTACGTCTCCTCGAAACCGATTTTTTCGCGGCGATGCTGGTGCCCCCCTTCCGGCCACATCAGGACTGGGCGGATAAAATGGCCGACAGCCTGCTGCATCCTCAGTTCCCCATTTCCCTGTGGGAGGCCCTGGGGCGACGTTTGCGGCGTAATTACATCTGGCTCTACATGCTCATGGGCACGGCCTGGCTGCTTAAGGTCTGGCTGCTGCCAGAAGCAGCAACTTCCTTTGAGCAGTTTGTATTTCGGGCGCGCATTGGTGGTATCCCTGGCTGGATCATTCTTATGATTGGCATTGTGGTCAACGGCAGCCTCTTTACCATTGCGCTGGTCACACGTCACCTCAA
>JBGSXK010000184.1:0-7655 GCA_041751455.1 Anaerolineae bacterium | reverse complement strand
TTCAGCGTCAGCCACAACACCACGCCCATGCCTATTGAAGCCAGAAGCACCCGCCCCGCGCCCGCCAGCATATAACGATCCTTCATACCGCCGAGACGTTTACTCAACAGCCACCACAACGCCAGTGCTTCCAGCAAAGTTGTGAGCGAATTCGCCAGCGCCAACCCGGCAAATGACCCGCGTGCGAGACTGCCCGGCTCACCGATGAACTGGATAAAAACAAGGCTGAGGACAATATTCGACAGCATCGTCACGATGCCCACTTTGACCACCGTCCAGGTATCCGCCAGCGCGTAAAACGCACGTGAGAATACCTCCAGCAGTGCGAACCCGGTGATACCCACTGCATAAAATGCCAGCGCCCAGGCGGTGGCCTGGGTTGCTTCGGCAGTCCACTCCCGGCGTTCGAAGATCACCCGCACCAGCGGCTCACCCAGTAAAATCAGCGCCATGGTGGCCGGCAGCGCCAGGAACAGGACACTGCGTACAGCATTCGCCAGACGGTCCTTGTATCCCTCAAAATCATTTGCTGCTGCCAGCGCAGAAAGGGATGGGAACACCGCCGAACCAATACTCTGCCCGATAACGCCGAGCGCGAAAAACATCAGGGTGAAAGCCATTGTCAGCGCGGAGAGGCTGCCTTCTACCATCGGATCGGTGAGGATGATATTCACGATAAAATTTACCTGCACCACCGCCAACCCCAGCACACGCGGCCCCATTAAGGCCAGCACCCGTAGCACGCCCGGTTCGCGCCAGTTGGGCAGCGGACGCAGGCGCGCGTCCAGTCGCCACAATCCCGGAAGCTGCACCGCCAGATGCAGCAGCGCGCTCAGCACCGCGCCAATTGCCAGCCCATGAACATTGGCACTGCCTACCTGTGCCAGCCCCTGCGCCGGGGGTAGCGCCGGGGCGATGAACAGCGCGCCAATGATAATGCCAATGCTGTTCATGCTGATGGCCAGCGAGGGCAGTAGAAACAACCCGTGTGATTGCAGGATGCCCATCAGCAGGCCGCTGATGCTGAAGATAAACGGCGTGACCATCATCAGCCGCATCATCTGTATGGTGAGTTCCTGCGCCTCTGCTGATGAGGTAGGCAGGAGGATATTTGCCACCAGCCAGGGCGCAGCCAGTGCTGTGATCAGCCCCAGGATGCCCGCGGCCAGCGAGGCCAGTGTCATGACTGCGCTGGCAAGCCGCCACGCCTGCGCCGAGTTTTCGTCGCGCAGTCGGGCATAGATGGGGATGAATGATGACCCCAGTGCCCCGCCCGCCACCAGCACGAACACAGTTTCTGGCAGGCGCTGTGCCGCCAGAAACGCATCCAGTGCGCCGCCTGTGCCAAACTGCGCAGAGATAATGGCAGTGCGCAGCAGGCCGATGACCCCACTGGCAAGAAAGCCGGCCAGCACCACCAGCGCGGCACGAGCAATTTGTGTGTTGGATAAGGCTTTTGATGAGGTCGTCATAAAGCTGTAGGGAAGGTTGCCTGCCCTGTCTCCTGACGACGCATCAGAACAGGCTCAACTGCTGCGGATTATCCGGCTCTGCGTCGTCGGTATCTTCGTCTGTCCCAGCTTCCTCCGGCGCGACCTCCACCTCCTGTAAGGCTTCCTCGTAGGTGGGCGGGGCATCGTCCTGCGCATCTTCGTGGGCTTCTTCCACTGCCTCGACAATTTCCACCCCGGCATGAATTGCTGGCTCTAAAATGTGGAGGTCTGGCACGAAATCCACACCCACGTCATCGACATGCGCGGTTGCCATCACCTGCATCTCGCGCAGGTCGGACTCGCTGTAGCCGACTTCAAGCATGACACTGGTCAGTGAGTTTAACGTTTTATGATCCTGCTGCCGCACGACCTCCATATACTGTTCGCGCAAGCACGTGTACCAGTCATCGGCAAAAATATTCTCACTCATACCTGTACCTCATAAACCTGTTTCCATGTTGGTACATCCACCCGCAGCATGAACTGCTGGCGCAGGTCTTCTGCCAGGGCGCTGGCCGCCGCTTCCTCGCCATGCACCAGGAAGGTGCGCTGCGGCTTGTCCTTGATGGCTCCCACCCAATCGAGCAGTTCATCGCGATCGGCATGACCGCTGAAACCATTGATAACCTCGATATGCGCATTGTTCTGAAATTCGTCGCCGAAGATGCGCACCTGTGGAGCATGATCAACCAGTCTGCGCCCCAGGGTATTCTCCGCCTGCCAACCTGTAATCAAGACTGTGTTTTTGGGGTCTTCAATGTTGTTCTTCAGGTGATGCAGGATGCGTCCGGTCTCTGCCATGCCACTGGCGCTAATGATAATGGCTGGATCGCGCAGGAAGTTCAGCTTTTTACTGTCTTCCACATGCCGGGTATAGATCAGATCCCTGAAATGGAATGGATCACGTTGCTGTCCGTTTCCCTGCATGATAAACTCGCGGATTTCGTCATCATAACATTCGGGATGCAGGCGAAAAACCGAGGTGACATCAATTGCCAGCGGGCTGTCCACATAAATAGGCAGCCGGGGGATGTCGCCCGCGTCGGCCAGTTGGTTGAGTGTATAGACCAACTGCTGCGTGCGCCCCACCGCAAAGGCGGGCATGATAATCCTGCCGCCACGCTGGTAGGTTTCAGTGATAATGCGTTTTAATTCCCTGGTTGCGTCGGGGTAAGGTGGATGCAGGCGATCTCCATAGGTGCTTTCCATAATCAGCACATCGGCAGATTCTAATGTCTCCGGGTCACGGATAATGGGAATTTCCACACGCCCAATGTCACCGCTAAAGACCAGCCGTACATCGCGGTGGGTGTCCTGGTCTTCAATATCCAGTACGACAATGGCGCTGCCCAGCATGTGCCCAGCATCCAGCAGCGTCAGAGTTACCCCTCTGGCAATCTGGCGCGGGCGATGGTAGCCCTGGCTGGTGAAGTAGTCCAGGCTGTAGAGCGCGTCCTGCTGGGTATAAATGGGCGTGACAGGCGGTTCACCGCGTTTACGACGGCGGGTATTGACATATTCCACATCTCGTTCCTGAATATGACCGCTGTCCAGCAGCATAGCCGCGCACAGGTCGCGCGTGGCATAGGTGCAGACGATTTCACCGCGAAAGCCACTTTTGACCAGATTGGGGATATTGCCGGAATGGTCAATGTGCGCGTGCGACAACACCAGCACATCCACATCGGCTGCTTTATAGGGCAGGTGCAGGTTGCGCTCATAGGACTCTGAGCGTTTGCCCTGGTACAACCCGCAGTCGAGCAGAAGCCGCTGGCCGTTAACCTCAAGCATGTGCTGTGAACCGGTTACTGTCCGCGCCGCCCCATAAAAAGTAAGCCGCATCTACAATCCCTTTCGCCAGTATTCCAGGCCAACGACTAAGGCATTTTCCAACCAGTTCCTGAAGCGTTCTTCCAATTTACCTGCATCGTCGGCATAGGAAAATTGAAAAGGGGTCTCGGAAAGGGATTGAATATCCTGAACAAGCGCGGTGTTTTCCTCTTCAGATGACGATTTATGATAGGCGCAGGCAGAACAGACCATCAGCCCTCTGTTTTCATAACCAAACACATGAAAAGACACGAGAAACTCCGTGTGGGTATCTCTGGTGCGAATAGAAAGGTTGATCCAGCTTTTGTAATCCCTCAGATTGGCATAATAATCCAGCGCCCGCGCCGTTTCTATAATCTGATAGCGATAATAATGCGCGCGTTCATCAGAAGACAGGGCATTTGACGTGGTTACACGAGAAGGGGTGGTTACATTATAAAGGGCTGACCTGATTTCCTCAGCTACTGCATCAAAACGCGCGATGCTAAGCTGCCACAACCTGTCCGCGTAGCTTTCGGATTGCCTCTGCTTATGCCGCAGTTCAGCCACCTGACTTTGCTGGAGTCGTTCAGTGGCAGCCTGAATAACTTCGCTGACTGTAGCGTGTTCTGCCAGAACCTGCTCTGAGAGTGCCAGCGTACTCACAAACTCACGACGCTGTGCCCTAGCGAAAAGATCAACAAGAGGATGCAGGTTGTTCCTGTCGGCTGTTTCCAGCGCATCCAGGTATTCTTCACGATCATCGCGTGTAATGACCAGCGGAAACCAGCCCGCGCGGATAAAGACCAGGCTGGCTAAACAGCGGGCTACACGGCCATTTCCATCCTGAAAAGGATGAATTTGTGTGAAGCGGTGATGCAGCCAGGCTGCTTCCACTTCTGGTGATACTTTCTGAGCTTCGTGTGCCTCATGCCATTTCAGCAGTTGTTCCATTTGGGGAAGTGTTTGCTCTGGCGGGCAGTAGTAGTAAACTGACCCATCGGGCCGGGTAGGATTATTGGGTAACTTTTTCCAGTCTCCCCTGATAAGAGAGGTCTGTCCAATACTGCCGAACTGATCTGCCGCCTCGACATATTGCTGGTGCTGTGTGAGGAGCTGATGAAGCTGCCTGATATACGCCAGCGTAAGCTGTCTCTGATTTCCCACAAGGTCGAACAGCCATTCAATGGCCTGTTCCTGATCGCGTATCATTGCCGCTACCTGAACAGGGGATTGATCGGTCGCATCATGTGAAATCAGCGCTTCGTCAATGCCGCGCTCAATGAGCAAACGAGTTGTCCCTCGATCTATCGTATAAAGCCGCTCAAGAATGCCGGTTTCAATGGCCGTACGGCGGCGCATCCGCTCCATGAACGCTTTATAGTGCTGCGAATTGGTAAGACGGCTTCGTTGATCTTCCCAAACCGCGACCAGCGAGGGGAGGGTTCCGTCTGTCATTGCATGCCAGTTTTCCGGCAGGTTTTTGATAGGTATCCACTGCGGTGATGCAGACATAAACCGTTCCAATACTTTCCTGTACTTACATAACCCTTTACCGTTTTTGCAGCACTCTGAGCAGTTCGTCTCCATACTGCTCCAGCCTCCAAGGGCCTAAGCCCGCGATGCCATGCAGGGCTTCCGGGGTTTGCGGAGCCTGCCGTGCCAGTGCCCACATGGTCGCTTTGGAGATAATCACATCCGACTCTACTCCACGCTGTGCTGCCCGCGCCTTGCGCCATTCGCGCAGTGCGTTATAACGCTCCGTGACCTCTGGCGGGGTGGCATCCGTGCGTGCAGGCCGGCGCGGCGGCTTGACTGTTCGCCCATGCTCAATCGCGTCCAGAATGACTTTGCCATCGCGGCGGGCGACCGTGCGCGTAATGCCCTTTACGGCCAGCAGTTCCTGCTCGGTCTGCGGTGCTTTTTTCGCCAGATCAACCAGTGTGAGATTGGTGAGAATCTTAAATGGAGGTGTATCGCGTAGTTCCGCGATTCTCTCGCGCATCAGGTAAAGTTCGCGCAAAATCGCCCGCTGGCGGCGGTTCAGTTCGCCAGGGCGGCCCAGCATCCAGTAGCCTTCCGGGTCAAAGTCGGTGCCGTTGGGTTGTACCTGTTCCAGGTCAGCAAAAAATTCGTGCGCTTCTGCCAGACGATTACCTGCGGTCAGCTTTTCGTACAGGTCGTCACGCAGCCCCAGCAGGTAATGTGTGTCCATCTGCGCATAGGCCAGGCTGGTGGCGGGCAGCGGGCGCTGCCCCCAGTCATCGCGCTGGTGGCTTTTATCCATCTGTATCCCGTAGAGCGACTCGACCATGTTCGCCAGCCCGAACAACGGATAACCACAGATACGCGCAGCAACCATCGTGTCAAAAATGTTGTTGACCGCGAAGCCATAGGTGCGCTTGATACAGATGAGGTCATACTCGGCAGCATGGAAAACTTTCTCGATGCGCGGGTCTTCCAGCAGCACACCCAACGGAGTCATGTCTTTAATCTTCAGTGGGTCGATGATGTAATCCTGGGTGCGAGTCGATACCTGAAACAGGCAGACCTGTTCACGGTAAGCATAGAGGCTGTTGGATTCGGTATCGATGGCCAGTGCGGGTTCTTTGGCCCACGTCTGCGCGATATGGCGCAGTTGGTTATCGGTCTGGATGTAGTCTGCCGGTGGCAGGGAGGGCTTGCTCATACAAATTGACGATGTACTATAAGGAAACAGATACCTCCAACTATAATGCCATCTTCCGCTGCTGGAAAGTCCGAAAGCGCAGCAAAAAACACCCGGTGCCGGGTCATATGTCCCATTTTTACCCGCTGTTCAACACTTGAAGTTTACACTTTTCTGGGGTCTTTGAATTTTGACAGTGGATGTTGTTTGTGATATATTTTACATAGCAAGATACAGGGCAATTCTAACGATATTCTCTTGTAAAGATAAACTTTGCGCAAAAATTAATAAGTTACGCACTTCGCTATGTGACATACCCGAACATGCAGCTTGATTATCAGGAGGCCGCACTTATGGCAACCGCAAGTGCCGCGAAAGGCACGGCAAGGGCAAAACCGGCCACAGCCCAGGCCGAGTCCGCAGATGTGGATGTGGCTCTGCCCAGCCGGCGTGAATTTTTATTTTACATCTGGGGCGCTTCATTCCTCATGCTGGCGGGCGAAATTACCGCTGGCACCCTGTGGCTGGCGTTCCCACGCTTCAGAGAAGGCGAGTTTGGCGGTACATTCAGTATTGACCCGTCCGAACTGCCCGCTCCCGGCACTGCGCCTATCGGCAAACCAGAAGGCCGGTTCTGGCTTTCTAACCCGGAGGAGGGTTTTGTGGCACTCTATGCCGTATGTACCCACCTGGGCTGCCTGCCGGACTGGGTCGATGCAACTTTCCGCTTCGAGTGCCCGTGTCACGGCTCTAAATATCAGGTAGATGGTACCTATATCGAAGGGCCTGCCCCGCGCAGCCTGGATCGGTTTGCTACAACGATTATCTTTACCGACGGCACCAGCGTGACCTCCAATGAGATTGGCGATCCCCTTCCGCTGGAAGGCCGGACCATCCAGCAAATCCGCGTGGATACAGGTACACGGCTGTTCCGCCCCGGTAAAGTGTAAAAATGCAGTTACTTGCTCTGAGGGGAGAAATGTTGCGAGGAGAGTTGTAATGTCCGTACTTCCGTTTCCATCCTTCCTGGATGACGTTAAGGAAAAAGGCCTCAAGAAAGCAGTTTATGAGGGCGTAAACGAAACTGTCGAGCGCCTGACCGCCGGGATGAATGTTCAGGACATCCGCGAGGCGCTGCGCGGGGAAGCACCCAGCCGCCGCCCTAACCCGCGCCTGACTCCTCATGCCGACGGCTTCTGGTTGCATATGCGCCCCAGCTATTTCCATTCGGACATGACCGGGTTGTACCCGACTTTCCGCCTGGGCTGGCTGTCCACTTATTTTGTATTTTTCGAAACCATCACCGGCATCATTTTGATGTTCTGGTATACGCCGTCGCCAGAAATCGCCTACGGCGATATGCTGAATATGCTCAACAATGTGCCCTTCGGCCAGTTTGTGCGCGACCTGCACCGCCTGGGCGCGGAAGCTATGGTTTTAATTGTCTTTTTGCATATGCTGCGCACATTCTATACAGGCAGTTATAAAAAGCCGCGCCAGTTTACCTGGTTTACCGGGGTAATCCTGCTCATCCTCACCGGATTCCTCAGCTTTACCGGCTATCTGCTGCCCTGGGATCAGTTGGCGTTGTGGGCGGTGACGATTGGCGCGAGCATGGCCGAAGCCACCCCGATCATCGGCGAACAGGTCAATCTGATTGTGCGTGGTGGGCCAGAGATGGGCGC
>JBGSXK010000183.1:0-17663 GCA_041751455.1 Anaerolineae bacterium | reverse complement strand
CAATCAGAATTTCCTCAACTTCGGTGCTAAGATGCACTATGCCGCCCAGTTCAGCAAACAATTTGCCCATTGCCGCTACTACCGCACCCGTGCCGCCGAGGGCGTAATGAATACCCCACTCCCGTTCCAGGTAATGAATCATTGCGTAGATCGATGGGGCATCAAACGGGTTGCCACCGATCAGAAGCGGGTGGAACGAGAAGCAGCGGCGCAAAAATTCGTCCTGGATAAACTGTGAAACATAATCGTAAACACTGAGATACGACTGCATCTTAATCAGATCAGGCGCGACACGCACCATATCCATCACACTCAGGAAAGGCTTATCTGCCAGCTCCACGAAGCCCTTCTGGAAGATGGCTTTAGTTGTGCTCATAAAACGCTGATAGCCCGCTTTATCTGCCGGGCTGCGTTTCTCAATCTGGCTCAGGATAAAGTCCTGATCCCCATTGTAATCAAATGGGTGCTTGTGCCAGTCAAAGATACGATAGAAAGGGTCGCAGGCGACCATCTCAAAGTAGTCCTCGCGCCTGCGCCCGGCAGCCGCCCACAGGTCATCGAACATAAACGGCGCAGTAATCACGGTAGGGCCGCCATCGAACTTGAAGCCGTTGATATCATAGACGTAAGCGCGCCCGCCCAGCTTGTCACGCTTCTCGAAGAGTTCCACGTCATGCCCGGCAGCCGCCAGCCGGATGGCCGCGCCCAGGCCGCCAAAGCCACTGCCGATGACAATTATTTTCTGCTTCATTGTGCTTCCCATCTGTCAAAAGTGGTGTTTCTGTTACATTGATTTCATTATGTGAAAAAGGACACAGGAAAGCAACGAAAAATCACCGAGTTCTTAAGGGGATATTATGTGAGGTTAATATAGAAGGAAAAAACAGGAGCATATCACTGATATGCTCCTGCTGCAAAACGTTTAGCTGATGGAGAAGGTCACCCGCACGTTTACGCTCACGCTCAACTGCCCCTGCTCGATGGGAACATTGGCACTGCCACCAAAAGCACGGTCTGCCATCGGGAACGGCATGTTATCCACAGCCCCCTCCACGATAATCGTCGGCTCGCCAACGGTTACACCCATTAGCTCGGCCAGCTTGTTGGCACGGGTACGCGCATCTTCAACTG
Organism: Anaerolineae bacterium; assembly: GCA_041751455.1. Lineage (GTDB taxonomy): Bacteria > Chloroflexota > Anaerolineae > Aggregatilineales > Phototrophicaceae > JAIOHN01. The sequence goes on along the minus strand of JBGSXK010000183.1, from coordinate 16,532 downwards.
CTGCCGCACGTGCTTCGTCTTCCAGCGCGGTTGGCTCGGCGATCCCAAAGCTCAGGCTGTTAATGTTGTTCGCGCCAGCTTCCACACCAGTGCTGATGATCTCGCTGACCTCGTTCACATCACGTACTGTCACCGTGACCGTATTGCCCACACGGTAGAGCGCACTGTCAGTGGGCATACCGCTCATGGGATCATACACGTTTTCCTGGTACATATAGAGGCCACTGGTCTGTAAATCTCTGCCTTCAACCCCAGCCTCGCGCAGCGCAGCCAGCACCGCTTCCATCCGGGTGTTGGCATCATCAAAGGCGGCGATGACATCGTTATTCGACACCTGCACACCCAACTGCACATAGGCAATATCCGGCGCGCCAAACGCCTGCCCAAAACCGCTGACCGTGAGAGTCTGCGCGGGCACCAGCGGGGCGGTGGGGGGAACAGGGGTATCCTGTGCTGCCACTGTAATGGCCACAATGCTTAAGGCCACCAGTACCGCGATCACAGCCAGGCTTTTCCAGCTACGAACCTGCTTCATTTTGAACACTCCTAGAATAATCGAACGCAAGGGTCTTGCTCAGTGTGTGACCCTGTATCTCTTAGACGATATGCGGGCCTGGAAAGTTCCACAAGCATACCGTAATTTGCCATGTAATAATCAGTTTCCTCAGAAACCATTAAACTCATTTAAAGTATGTAGCATATTAATAAAAATCAATGATATAAGTGTAAAATCCTTTTTACACTCTTCGGTTCTTTGAGTTTTCAGGTTAATGATTGATGCCAATTCTGGATATGAGTTTTGAAAACGGCATGTTTTTCGCGAGGGAAGTGGGCACGGTAGACGGTAATGACGCGCGCAAATGGGTGGAAGCCCTGCAACGGTGTGCCAAAGTCAGTGCAACCCCGGTTGTGATTCTGGTGGATGCACTCCATGCCACCACGATTAACGCTGAAGCACGACGCATCTTCGCCCAGGCCGCGGAGACTCCCAATGTGCGCATCGCGGCCATTGCCTGCAAGGATTTGCGCGTCACCCAGCAAAGCCGCATCGCTGTCCTGATGGGCAGTGTGCGCAGCACCCACGAGACGCATTTCTTCGACACACTGGAAGAAGCCACGCAGTTTGCCAGGAATCACAGTGTTCCCGCCTATTCCGGGTAGCGGTTTTCTTCTTCCCAACTGGGTTTCGCCCTGTCTCTAAGCAGGGCTTTATTCCACTTGCCTAAAGCCATATTAAAATAAAAATACCAATCATCATTGATAAGGTGTGATACTTTATGAAGCGCCTGTTCTACATGCTATTGCTCATCCTGCCTATGCCGCTTCAGGCGCAGGAGGCTACCCCCATCCCCTGGCCGCCCAACCCGGCTGAGGTTTTCGCGCCGGGGATCGAAGTGGTAGAGGTAATCACAGAATGGCCTGCCCCCACTGAAGAACCTTCCGCCTGGATTTATGTCACCGATGAAGCACGCGGAGAAACGCGGCTGCAAAACAGCGTCACTGGCTTTTTAAGCGACCCCCTGCCGCAGGAAGCGACCTGGCATGAGATTCATATCTCGCCAAATGGCGAATGGTTGGTTTTACTGGCAACTGTTTCCCCGGAAGGAGGGTACGGAAGCTGGACAAGGTTATACAGTTATCGTGTTTCTACGGGGGATGTGTTAATGCTTGGTAATATCTTACCGGATATTTCCGGTAGTCTAAACATCTCAAGATGGGCAAATGAAACTCAGTTCATCTATAGTTACTATAATGCGCCGGGGAGGTACGGTAATGATATGGTAATCGTAGATGTGACACAGGAAGATGCCATAGAACATGCGATAGAGTATCTTGCTCCGTATCGTGAAGACGCAAGACGCTACGAGTACCTCTCCACGCATTATATACTTGCTCGCCGGGGGGATTATATCGATCATAACCCCTGCGTCCTTTCTATTTTTGATCTGGATGACATGCAGAAGAAATCATATAAGCTCGATTATGACTGCGGCGGGGTGTATTCGCCAGATGAGGATCATTACTTTTATGTCGTTTTTGACTCCGACAGCCCGGCACAGTCCACTCTTTGGGTGCTGGATGTGACTTCGGAGGAGCGTACAGCACTCTACACCGCAGAAATCGAAGCGCTGGAAAACATTTCGCCTGATGGACGCTACGCCGTCCTGATTACTGACAACAACGGTCGCATAGACCGCGCGGGGGGCGATCCGCAATTTTTCTCATGGACACAGGCTGCCAACCCTACGATCAGCGAACTTGACATCCATGAAGAAAAAATCATCTACGAAATGCCTTTTCATGAGCGAGAATCACGAGGATACTGTGACACGCTGTACGAAGAGGTGAGCCTCGCCGATCACTGCTACTGGAGCTTGCATCATCACGCGCTTGTCTGGTTAAACGCTGAGACCGCTGTAGGATGGCAAACCACCCAAGCTGGTGATAGCTTTGAGGATGTACTCCTGCGCTTTAGCCAGGATGAGGTGTTCGAGACACCGCTCGGCCTGGTTACGCTGATTGCACCCGGAAACCGGCTGCTTGTGGTGTCAGCAGACCGGGATGATCCGGGCATATTAGAACTGTACGATGCTGAGTCTGGGCAGCAGCGTCCGTTTATCCACCTCAACGACGATTTTGTCACCCAAATGCAAGTCTATCGGCAAGATAACCTGCTGGAAGTCGTGCTTAGCGCCGCTGATCGCCAATGGGCGCGTTATTATGTTCGCGTTGAGCGTTAACCGCCCAGCCCGCGCAGCAGGCTGACCGCGTTGTCCCCTAACGCGGCAGTCGCATAACCGCCCTCCTGTACTACCAGGACAGGCATCTCTAATGCCGTCATACGCTGGCCGATGACCTCGTACACAGGTGTCGTCAGTTGCAGCTTACCCAGGGGATCGCCCACAAAGGTGTCGAAGCCAACAGACAGCACCAGATACGCTGGGGCATACTCCCTGATGCGCGCCAACGCTTGTTCCAGCACGGCAAGATAAGCGGTATCATCGGTGTCTTTTTCCAGCGGGAAATTGAGGTTATAACCCTTACCCTCACCTTCGCCCTGTTCGTCCGCGTAACCACAGAAGTAAGGATATTCCCATTCCGGTGCGCCATGCAGCGAGACAAACAGCACATCCGCCCGGTCATAGAAGATGGCCTGGGTGCCGTTGCCCCCATGCACATCAATATCCAGCACGGCAATGCGCTGGGTGCCATTCTGTGTCAGATACTGGGCGGCGACAGCGGCATTGTTCAGGTAGCAGTAACCGGCCATGAAATCCTGCGCGGCATGATGCCCCGGTGGGCGGCACAGCGCATAAACCGACTGCTGCCCGGCCAGCAGATGCCCCGCCCCGGTAAGCGCGCAGTATGCTGAAGTGAGGGCGGCCTGATAGGTGCCCCTGGTGACAGGCGCAGACAGATCGAAGCTGTAATAGCCAATCTCCGCCCAGGGTGAGGGCGAGAAACGGCTCAGGCTGCGGCGCGGCATGGCGGAGGGATAAGCTCCCTCTTCGGTGCCACCGATGGCAACCCAGCGCTCGTAAATCGTGCGCAGATGCTCGACATAGGCCGGGCTGTGTACCGCCGTGATCGGCTCCAGGCCAAATTCACCCGGCTCCAAAATCGGGCCGATGCCCGCCGCCTGTACCGCGTTCAGGATAATCTCTGCCCGCTGCGGCGACTCCAGGTATGGGCTGAGCTTGCCCTCCATGAACTCGCGGGCGGGGTTGTGCAGTGTATGTCTGGGTGAGTAAATGACGTACAATCAGACCCCCATTTGCGCTTGCAGCGCGGCACGATCAAAATACACTTTTTCCCCGGCAAACTTCTCTGCGGCGGCATTCCAGGGAAAGTGAATCAACACAGTAAATTGCACCTGTTGATGTGTGGGAGCGATGCCTGCCCATTCACCCTGGTGCGTGCCCGTTAGTGTAGCGACCTCAAATACCCCCTGGGGGCCGATCACGATATCCGTCAGGTCAAAGGTCACGTCAGGAAACGCGCCCAGAAAGGTGAGGTAAAAATTGCGCGCGCCTTCGTGTCCTTCCCAGCGCTGCCCGGTGGGGAGAATCTCGTACACGCAGTCCTCCGCCAGGGTAGCGATCAGCCCGTCCAGGTCGCGGGCCTCCTCGGCCTTGGAATGGGCAATCCACAGGCTGCGAATCTGCTTGTAGAGTTCGGGAGTTACAGAGAGCGTCAACTGCTGGCGCACATTCTGAGAAACCATTTCAGCCATATGATTTTGAACCTCCATTTACAAAGCCAGCTTACTGCCGTATACAAGTTTCTTTAACGTAAAGCCTTACTCCGGCAGCAGTCTCGGCATGATGCGATCCATCAGCAGGGCGGTATCTTCAATAGACTGGTAATCATCGGCATAGGACAGTACGTTAAGCTGCGGATCAAAGCTCCAGAACCCGGCCAGATCGTACAGGAAACGAATATAAGTGTAACAAATGCCCAGCACGATTCGCGAATAAACGCTGTAGACCATATACGGGAAGAAGATAATCACCCCCCGGTCATGCACATACAGCACAATCCCCATATCACCCATTGGATAGTGCAGCTCCACATCCTCACCCGGCCCCGGCATAGGCACAAGAGAACGATCCAGCCGCAGCAGCGCGCGCGCCAGTGCTTTCTGCCGCACCCGGCGCACCGGCCAGAAGGCCTCTGGCTGGTCACCGCTTTGCCCGTTCAGGTAAAGCCATTCCAGCATGGCCGGAGTCAGTTTACCGGACTTGGGTACGTACAGGTGAATCTCGTACATCATAGGGCATAAACCTCAGCCAGGAAGGCGCGTACCACCTCAATATAATGTGTGAACTGGTCACGGCGAATGCTGTGTCCCGCTTCGCTGATGTGGGCGACACGCACATTTGCGGCGGTTTGCAACAGCTCGTTGGCCAGTTCAGGCGTGACCAGAGCGCCCTGGCCGGTATCGCCTGTGATAAGCAGGATAGGACAGGTGATGGGTTCGATGATCTCCTTCCAGGGGGGCGGTGGCGGCACCTCGCGGCGGCGCATCTGCTCCAGGATGCCTGTATTGAATTGCAGCTTGGACTGTGCCCAGGGTTCATATTCTTCGTCCGGCCAGTGTGGGTTTTCGGTGCGCTGGCGGGCGATCAGTTCGGCGGTGGTGTACTGGCGCAGGGGCAGAAGCCAGTGCTCAAAGGGGACTTCGGCTTCGCTATCGTCCTCCTGTTTTTGTAGGTGTTGTGCGGCATCGGCCCGTGTCGCCCAATCGGCAAAGAAGGGCGGGTCTTCCAGCAGCACGGCGCGCAGCAGGCCGGGATAACGTGCGGCAGTCAGCGCTGCCGTGCGCGCGCCCATCGAGTGCCCCAGCACAGAAGGCTTGTCCAGCTTAAGGGCCTGCACCAGCCCGGCCAGGTCATCGGCATGATGGTCTTCAGAGTAACCGTGTTCCGGCCCATCAGAGAGGCCATGCCCACGTGCGTCATACATCACCACATCGTAATCGGCTTCCAGCACCCGTATGACAGGTGTCCAGCACAGCGCGTTATCGGTGAAGCCATGCGCCAGCACTAACGGGGGCTTCGCACCCCCGGTACGGTAATAGTGCAGGCGAATGCCATTGGCATTGAGATAAGCATCCTGCCACATGAAGTTATCCTCCGCTGGCCTGCGAGACCACGAGATCATCAAACTCTACCAGCACCCCCAAGCGAGTTGCCGCGCTTGCCAGCAGACCAACCTGCCCGGCGCTGAATGTATCATCGGTGGCATCGGCCACGAATTCCCCGTTGATGTAGAAGGCCAGATAATCATCCACGCACACCGCGCGCAGTTGGTTGACGGCCTGCCCCTGGTTGATCTTATCGGTCTGCGACCAGTTGACCAGCGGGCGCAGGTCACGCCCCTGGGCGCGCATAATGGCAAACGAGCCATTCCCCTGAATCAGGAACAGGTAGCCGTTACCATTGGCGATCTCGACAAACCCATCGGCTGGTCGTTCTGAAACCGCGCCCTCATCAAATTCTTCTGTCGCTTCGGCGGTGGCGGCTTCCGTCGCTTCAGCGGTGGCCTCTGCGGTCGCTTCCTCAGTGGATGTTTCGGTGACTTCGGCGGTCGCGGCTTCGGTGGACTCAGCAGTGGCCTCTGTGGTCGCTTCCTCAGTGGGTGCTTCAGTAACTTCGGCAGTGGCGACTTCTGTTACAGCTTCCTCAGCAGCCTCACTGTCGATAATGGCCGCCATGTCCGGGCTAACCACGCCTGCCTGCCCGACGGTGCCCGCCATCCGGCAGGCCACACCAAAGGCGTTCTCGTTGCGTTCACTTTTTTGCTCAACTGTCACATCCACCACGACATCGGAGAGCGTGTCGCCCCATTGGCCCCACCATAATTCATTATCTCCGCGCGTGAGTTCAATGCGGTACACCCCATCAACGATGCGCAGGGTGGCGTTGGCGTACAATCCTTCTTCAAATGTGCGGGCTTCCTCAAAGTTATAAGTTGCCAGTTCGCCGCCTGGATTAAATGTCCTGACCGGAGCAGTGGGCTGGCAGGCGGCCAGCGCAAACAGCCCTACGATCAGTATGCCTGTCATCTTCGTCAGCCTGGTCAAGATTTTGCTCCTCTATGCGGGAATGTACCCTGAAGAAAACTTCCAGAGAGATACTACGCCAACTTTAACATAATTGGACGCAGGCGCGCATCCAGAGTTTTAAGAGATCACGAGTTTCTCGCTTCAGGGAAGGGTGCTCAGTTCAGCGCGATCTCCTGCTTCGTGCTACAATGCCATGAGGGATAAAACAGGGAAAGGTGCATTTGATGGCAAGCGAGCAGGATGTTTTCCAGGTGCAGGCAGAGGTGCAGGATGAACTCTTGCAGAAGGAGAACGTGGTCGGCGTAGCCGTGGGCTATAAAGAGGATAAAACGGCTGATGACGGCGAAATCGCAGTGGTGGTGCTGGTGGAACAAAAACTGCCACTGGCTGCGCTTTCGGCTGAAGATGTGATTCCCAAACGGGTGGATGGTGTGCGCACGGATGTATATGAGGTAGGCTACCTGCGCGCATGGCAATCCCCGCGTGACCGCTTCCGCCCGACCATTCCCAGCGGGGTGAGCATCGGTCATTACAAGATTACTGCCGGGACGCTGGGCACCGTCGTAACCGACCGCATCACCGGGGAAAAACTGCTTCTTTCCAATAATCATGTGCTGGCGAACAGCAATGACGCGCAGGTCGGTGATGCCATTTTGCAGCCAGGCTCGGCGGATAGTGGGACGAATCCGGCGGATGTGGTGGCGCGGTTGCAGCGCTTCATCAAAATTCGTTTTCCGGGTGATGATCTCGGCCCGCTGCCCGGTACTCCACCCGGCGACGGGGGCTGCCTGTTGATCCTGGTTAACCTGTTGAATGTGGTCTTCGGGCTGGTAGGTGCGGGTAACCGCGTGGCGACGATTATACCGGATAAGCCGCTGGCCTCAGTCCCGGTGGCACAATCCCTTGACAATCTGGTGGATGCAGCCGTAGCCAAACCGATTGACCCAAATATGTTCACCGGGGAAATTCGCGGGATCGGCCATGTCAGCGGAACCAAGCCGGCTGCGTTGGGGATGCGTGTACGTAAGAGCGGGCGCACAACAGATTACACCGAAGGGACGATTACGCTGCTCAACGCGACAGTCAACATCGCCTATGGTGCGAAGTCGGCGCGTTTCGTAGGGCAGATCATTACCACAGCGATGAGCCAGGGCGGAGATTCAGGTTCACTGGTGGTCGATGCCACCGAGAATAAAGGCGTAGGGCTGTTATATGCCGGTTCGACCCAGGCCACGATTCTGAATCCGATTGATGCGGTACTCAACGAGCTTCAGGTCAATCTTTAGGAGGTGCTAGATGTCTACACAGGAGGAGATGACCCAACGTGCGCAGGCTGTGCAGGCCAAATATACGGACGAGCTGATGGAAAAGGCCAATGTGCAGGGTACGGCAATTGGGCTGGCAACCGAGGACGGACAGTATACTGATACTATCGCGCTGGTGGTGCTGGTGAGCACCAAGCTGCCGGAAAACCAGCTTGCACCGGAGGATATTATTCCCAAAGAGCTGGACGGTGTGCGGGTCGATGTGCAGGAAGTCGGCTTTTTGCAGGCACAGTAGCTTGGCGTTTATCCTACGATTACGCTTCGCATCTCGCAATATCGGCGCGGTTGCGCTAGAGTATTTGGGTTACACAACAGCAATTGGGAGTTTTCTGCATGATGCGAAGCACAACGCCGGGTACGGTTTTCCGGCACTGGAGATGGCTGCCAGCGCTGCTCCTGCTGGCGGCCTGTAACCTGAATAACCCGAACGAGACGATCCCACAGGCCATTAGCGGGCCTCCGGTGGTACAGATCGCCGCGCCGCTGCCCAACGCAACCTTTCTGGAGGGTGTGAGTGTCAATATTCAGGCGCGTGTGAGCAACGCCGGGGCAGATATTACCCGCGTGGAAGTGGAAGTGGATGAGGCTAATATTGCAGAACTGACCACGCCCAACACCGCCAGCGCACCTGCGTTTACGGTCTCTCAAAGCTGGCAGGCACAGGGAGCAGGGACACATACTATCACGGTGACAGCTTACCGCGAGGATGGCAGCGCCAGCGATCCGGCTTCGGTCACTGTGAATGTGGTCAACCAGAGTGGGGCGGCTGCGACCGAAGAAGCCGAGGCGACAGAAGAATCACAGACCGGGCCACCTTCGGCAGTGGGCAACGAGCCGCCCGGCGGTAGTTCATCTGATACGACTCGAACCGTGCCCACCACTGTGCCGGAGCCGACAGACCCGCCCGAACCGACAGAACCCCCCGCGACAGCCACCCCCAGTGTGCCGATGGCAACCTTTACGACAGGCGTAAATGTGCGGCGTGGGCCGGGGCTGAATGCTCAGGGACAGCCTATCTTTAATCCGCCTATCGGCTCCTATGCTGCCAATCAAACGGCGGAAGTTCTGGCTGTCAGTACGGATCGCCAGTGGTATAAAGTGAAGTATTACAACGGTGATGGCTGGGTGCTTGCCAGCCTGATGTCTATCGCGGGCAACACCGCCAATCTGGCGGTAGACCCCGGCCCGGCAACCCCCATTCCTGTCACCGATACGCCTGTGCCGCCCACCGCACCACCGGTGACGAATACGCCGACCACTAATATTAATCTGGTGGCAGGGAATATCCGTACCGAGCCGGATGAACCGCGCTGCGGACAAACCTTCAATATCTTCTTCGATGTCTTTAATGGCGGGACAGATCGCTGGAACGGCGGCGGTGTGATTGATGTGGTGGATACCGCTGGTGGCAATACCACGCGCACCCAGGGCGCAATCCCGGCATTAGACCCTGGCCAGACGGTCGCAGTGGGGCCGATCCCGCTGACGGTCAGCACCAATTTCGCCGAAGAACACACGCTGGCGCTGATTATCGACCCCAATAATGAGATTGCCGAAACCAATAACGACGATAACCGCCGCGAGAAGAAGTATACGCTGCGCAGGGCGGGCTGCTAAGATCGCTACACTAAAAATGGTGGGCTTAAAACCCCGCCATTTTCTTTTAATCCCTCCTGATACTGCCCTGTTTATCTGGTTCCATGCAGTCCACTCCATTAGCACAATCCGCCAAAAGTCATTAGAATCGCGGCAGAATACAGGCTGTTTTGGCACCACACACTTTATAAGGGGATGTACTCGTGAAAATTACCGATGTTCGCACTGCCAGCGTGCAGGGCAATTTTGAATGGATTTATGTACGTATTTATACTGATGAAGGGATCATCGGTCTTGGTGAATGTTACTGGGGGCCGGGCGTGCAGGATATTGTCAACCGCATGAAGCACCTGCTGATCGATGAAGACCCCCATAACATCGACTGGCTGTATCAGAAGATGATTCGCGGCCTGTCTGGTGCAGGCTCTACCGGTGGCGCGACAGTGGCAGCCATCAGCGGAGTAGACCTGGCGCTGTGGGACTTAAAAGGCAAAATCCTCAATACCCCCATTTATAACCTGATGGGTGGGCGCTACCGGGACAAGATTCGTATTTATGCCGATTGTGGACATGGCGCAGCGGTGAATGCGGAAGCCTGGAAAGAACGTGCCCACAACGCGGTGCTGAAAGGTTTTACGGCGATCAAGTTCGACATCGACAACATCGCGCCGGAGAAGTTTGGTGATCCCAATCATGTCGGTTCACGTGGGCTGCGCAAAGGTGGCTGGTATCAGGGACAGCAATCTCCTATCTCCAACGCTGAACTTGACCTGATCCTTGATCTGGTCGGCGCGGTACGCGAGGAAATTGGCCCGGAGGTTGACCTGGCGCTGGATTGTCACTGGAATTTCAACACCCGTGATTGCATCACCCTGGCGCGTGAACTGGAACCCTTCCGCATTATGTGGCTGGAAGACCCCACCCCGCCCGATAACTTCGACGCGCTCAAGAGGGTGACGGATAACTCGCCTATCCCCATTTGCAGCGGCGAGAATCATTATACCCGCCATGGCCTGCGCCCGTTGATCGTCAATCAGGCCGTGGACATTATCCAGCCAGATGTGCCGAAAGTCGGTGGCCTGCTGGAAGCCAAGAAAATCGCTGATCTGGCCGATATTTATTATATCCCTATGGCCGCCCACAACGTATCCAGTCCTATTGGCACAATTGCCACCTGCCATATGCTGGCCACCGTGCGCAATTTCATTATTATGGAGTTCCACGGGCAGGATGTGACCTGGTGGGATGAACTGGCGGTGGGCAGCGCTCCCTGGATTCAGGGCGGTTATATCACCCTGCCAGAAAAGCCTGGCCTGGGGCTGGAACTGAATGAAGATGTCGCGCGCGCGCATCTGCGTCCCGGCACGGCCTTTTTTGAGGAAAACTGATGAATATAGAGATTCCGCGCGATACACTGATTGAAATCACGCAGGCCTACAGCGGAGAACGTTATGCGAATGGCCGTCCGCGCGTGGCAGATGATGTGATTGAGCGCATGAAGCTGGTTACCACTGAGGAGGCCTGGGGAGTGCTGCGCAAGCACGGTTATCACCGCCAGTTTGAAGGTGGCTGGCTGAATACGCACCCCCATAACATACTCGTCGGTCGGGTGGTGACCGCCATGATGCTGCCACATCGCCCGGACTTTCATGAAGTTGTGGCGGAGCAGGGCGCGAAAGATGGGCGCATTGGCGGTCAGAATTCGTGGGTGATCGACACGCTCGAAATGGGCGATGTGATGGTGGTTGATATGTTCGGCAAGATCAAGGATGGCACTTTTGTAGGGGATAACCTCTCCACCTCACTGCAAACACGCACTCGCGCTGGAGCGATCATTGACGGTGGTATCCGTGATTTTCAGGGAGTGTCGCAGTTGACCGAATGCACGATCTTCTGCCGTGGCCTGCACCCCACTGCAATTCTGGATACCACCTTGGCGGGCATAAACCTACCGATTCGCATCGGCGAGGTGACGGTTCTGCCGGGTGATGTGGTGCTGGGCACACCCACGGGCGTGATCTTTATCCCGCCGCATCTGGCACAGGAAGTGGTCGAAGTTTCAGAAGATGTGCGGATGCGTGATATCTTTGGTAAGCTGCGGCTGAGCGAGGGGAAATATACCCCCGGCGAGATTGACCGGGCATGGGACGCGCACATCGAAGAAGATTATCAGGGTTGGTTACAGCAGCAGGGCTGATACAGATACATGCAGGGGCATAAACACATCATGCCCCTGCCCGTCAGGCCGCACCGGGGCTGGTGCGGCTTGTGATCCATACACCGTCGTTGACTCCGCTGCCGGAGAGATAGAATACACGCTGCTTCTGTCGCCGTGCCTCTTCTTCCGTAGACCAGAAGCTCAGCTTGCGCCGTTTGTGTGCGGCCAGATATTCCAGCGCGGCCATTACATGCGAACAGGCAATCCCGCGATGCATCGCCCAGGGGCATGTGCAGCGGGCATGAACCTGACCGTTCTGGTTAAAGTATACGGTCACGATATGGTTTGCTACCGAGTTAGACGAACTCTCAACTGCCAGGGTGTTTCTGTCTACCCAACGAGCACGCAGTTTGCGGCTTTCCAGTTGGAGTCTCTTGATATTTCTGGGTTTCATGGGATCCACATCTCCAACCAAATTATAGAACTTATATTCTAATTTTACCAAAAAATGTATCGAAAGAATATAAGAATTACCCCCTGATTCTTAGGGGATTTTGAGGAAAACGGCATTAAGATAAGAACGGGATTAAGGAGAGTTACAGATCAAATTTTGGAGGTAGCGGAATCACTTGCTGGGACCGTTTTGCCAAGCGACGGCGCGCCTGATCATGAATCTCACGCACATGGTCGATCTTTTCCTGTACAGCAGCTTCCAGCCAGTGCGCACCGTTCTGGGCAGTGGCTAAACTGCCCGCGCCATAGCTGCCCGTAAGCGTGTCATCTTCCCATGGGGCACTGATCACCAGTGCGCCCCCCTCGATCCAGTCCATGTAATAATTCGGTGAGGCGATGAATTCGATCTCATCGACGACGCGCTCCATACGACACAGGTCGGGGCGCAGATGCAGCAGATACGCAGTTTCCAGCTCGCCCGCGTGTCCCATGCCGCCACGTTGTGAACGACGGTAACGTGCAAGGGCAGGTGCGCCCAGATGACCGGAAGTGTGCAGCCAGGTGGTCGCCGCGAAGACATGTGGGTGTCTGTCTCCAGCATATTTGACGACATTAACCAGGAATGAGCAGTTGCCGCCATGCCCGCTCATCAGGTAAAAGCGATCCGCGCCACGTGCAACCAGACTATCCAGCACTTCCAGCAGGAAATCCTCAAAGACCCGGCCACCCATATTAAATGTACCGGCAAAGGCAGAGCGATACATGCTCACACCGTAGGGCAGGGTGGGCAGCATTTCAGCTTCATCAGGAATAGTCGCGGACACCTGCTCGGCAATCGTGCCGATGATGATCGTATCGGTATTCATTGGCAGGTGATAGCCATGCTGCTCGGTATGGCCACAGGGGATCACTATCACCCGCTGCGGTGTGGCAGCCAGCTGTACAGGTTGGTGGGGCAGGTCGGGTGCTAAACGGATGTGGCGCACACCTGAAGATTCAAGGTTTTCATCCCCCGCGTGAAGCACATACAGATGCGTAAAGCCTTCCTCACGCGGGCCAGTGAAGATAGCTGTGACTACACGGCGCAGCATTTCCAGGCTGACACCCATCCCACTGCCTACCCAGCCATAAGGCATCGCCGGGAGCAGGGCAAAACGCTCTACCCCCAGTGAATGGGCGATATGAGCTTCACTGTAACCTGTGCCGAGCGGCAGCACCAGCGGCAGCTCACGGGGCAGCGCGGCCACCTCCGGCCAGGTCAGGTTTTCATAGTGAGTCACAGCAGCCATGCGGTGTTATTTCTGCGCCAGTTCACGGGCGATTTTTTCTGCCCAGGCGTTAATTTTGTTCCACTCGCGGAAGTCATTGTTGTAACTGCCGGGGGGCTGCTGGCCGTCGTAACGCGCGGCTAGTGTCCAACGATCAGACCACTCCACAGCCTTCATCTCCAGCCGGCCAGCAAAGGGCACGATCTCGCGAGTGTGCAGCCTGTCCAGTACCCGGTGATCAACATATTCCTGCACACAATGCTCATACCCATCCGGCTCTAATACCCGGATGCAGGTCATGAAAAAATAGAGTGGCCTGACGGCCAGGGTATCATTGAAGCGGGCGAGGAACTGCGACATTTCTGTAAGCCACATACCACCATGAATGGCGGAGCCGAGCACGAAAGCATCATAACCTTCAATGGACTGCACTTCCGCCACATCTGCCACGGTGACCGTATTTTTCCAGTCTTCCAACACCTTGCCGATGCCCTGTGCCACTTCCGCCGTCGAGCCGTGCGCGCTGGCATAGCCTACCAGTACATTCATCGTCACCTCATTCTTTCGAATTCTATTCATCTGTATCTGCTTAATTGTAGCATAGACACGACCTGCCCCACTGACTGAATGTCATAGAGCAGGCGATACGAAATGCCTTGATTTTATGGGCGAACCCGTGCTGTGTCAGGCACGGTTGAGGATGCTGGCGATATCGTCAGCGTGCTGGCGTTCGTGCGCAGCCATGACGCTCAGAAACTGGTCAACGGTCAGCACCTTTAGCGAGGGGTGCCGACCTTCTTTTTCCAGCACCGACTCGTCGATGCTATCCAGCCATTGCATGAAGGCAGCGCGTAAAACGTTGAGTGTCTCGCGCACTTCCGCTATGCTCATTTCGGCACGTTTTTCGACAGAACGGCGGTTATAACGGTTCACATCAAAGTCGGGTGGCACGGGGTTTTCGCCCTGTGCGATGCCCATAACCACCCGGCTCTGCCCACGCTCGGATTCGACAAGATGAATGGCTAACTGCCTGACTGTCCAGGCCGCGCCATCCGAGTAAACCTGAGTGTCCCACTGGTCGCCAACGGAATCCAGCACAATGTCCAGGTGGGTACGGGCAGCGATCAGGTTTTGTTTGTGCTGTGCGATACGTTCAGACATTATTCATCCAGTCCTGACAGAATGCAAAATAAGCATTTTCTGCCTCAACTATCGCACAAAACCCGCAACTTCTCAACTTCTCGTCAGCACCGCTTCACGCCTGCGACACCAGAATTTCCGCCAGCCCCCACAGGTCATCGAGCAGCACATCAGGCTGAAGCGCAGCAAGGGTATCACGTGGGGTAAAGCCTGTCGTCACGGCCACCGCCCGCGCGCCGAGTGTCCGCGCACAGGCGATGTCATACTCGGTATCACCAATAATCGTGACCTGCTGCGGTGGCAGAGGATGCCCCAGGTAATCACAGGCACGCTCCAGTGCCCGCGTGGGCAGGTGATTGCGATCAGGGGCTTCACTGCCGTAAGCGGTAATAGGGAACCACGCGGGATCAAAGCCTGCTGCGCGCAGCTTGAGGTTGGCGGTCACGGCGACATTTCCAGTCAGGATGCCCAGCAGCATATCCTCGCGCGCCCGCAGCTCGGCGACTACTTCATGCGCGCCTGGCATGATTTCTATCTCGAACTCATGCAGCACCGCCGCCATCGCCCGCCCGATCGCCTCTTCAAAAGTGGGGATACACTCCGCGATGAAGTCTTCTTTGAAGCCTTCGTGCAGCAGCAGCTCCACCAGCGTACCCCAATCGGTTTTGCCGCTGAAATGGTAAGCTTCTAGCGTACCGCAGGTGCCAAAGATTTCCAGCATCGCAGCTTTGGTCGCCGCGCGTCCCAGGCCTTTTGTCCGCAGCAGCGTACCATCAATATCAAATAGAACAAGTTGGGTATTGGATGCGTTCACTTTCATGACTTCGTAGGTTCACCTTCTAATAACTGGGCCGCCAGCTCGGCAAAATACTGTGCGTTCTCACTAATATAATGCTGTGCCGCATGCTCCAATTGGTTCAGAAATTCAGGCCGGGGGTCATCCAGCACATCTTCGTTAGGCCCCAACCTGATCTGGAGGCGATAATACTGGGCTGTGTTTTCCGGGTTCTTATTCAACACCTGGCGCATCTGGTAATCCACTGTTTCGCTCACACCGCGTTGTAGAATATCCACTGCGGGCAGCGCCCAACCGATCAGCCCCCACTGCTGTGCCTGGCTGTAAGGAAAACTGCGGTCTGCCAGCCCGGTGCCCAGGGAAACGACCATGATGCGATCATAACCCGAATATTTGCTGAGCGCATCCACATAACCTACCATAGCCGGATTGTTAGCGAAAACGCCGCCATCGACCAGCGTGTACAGCTCGTCTTTGGCCGTCAGCAGGCGGGCCGGGGAAAAATAGCTCGGCGCAGCAGTGGCGGCACGGATGACCTGTACCAGTGAGAAATCATAATCGGGAAGCACCTTTGCGTTGCTGGACCGGAAAAACCAGGGCATTCTTTTTTCAATGTCATAACTGGTAATAATGGTATCACGGAGCAGTTGGCTCAGGCGGATCTCACCGAAATAATGCTTAAGAATGTCTTCCAACGGCTGAAAGGCGTATTTAGGGCGGATATAGCCGTTTACGGTAAGCAGGAAGCGCCTCCAGTTATTGCTGAAAATGCGCGGGCCTTCATCCCGGTAAATACGCAGTGCATCCTCTGCACAATAACGGGGCTTGCCATCAGTGCCCGGTGTAGCGAGTCCCAGTGCGAGAATGCTGCCGGTGGATGTGCCTGCGATAAGATCGAACAATTCGTAGATATGCCTGCCTGTGCGTTTTTCCAGTTCCATCAGGAAACGCGCCGGAATGACACCACGCGCGCCGCCGCCGTCTATGGCCAGGATTTTAAACACCTTGCTCATGCTGTTCCCCCTGTTCACTATCATGACTCAACTATACCATGACGCAAACAAAACACCCCTCTAACGATGAGGGGTGTTGGGGTCATATTGTTGCTGCCAGCTCGACTCAGTTCGTTTTCGGCTGTTCCTCGCGCGGTGGCACTTTGAGCGTAATTAACTGCTGAATCAGGTCACGCATGGCGCTTTCCGGCAGTGCGCCCGGCTGGCTAAAGACA
>JBGSXK010000182.1:0-2240 GCA_041751455.1 Anaerolineae bacterium | reverse complement strand
TCACAAAGGTCAATCTTCATCTGCTGCTTTTTGTAGAAAAGGCCTTAAAACCCAGGGACAATCTTTGTGATGATCCCACCAGTATAACGCCAGATATAACAATTGACAAAAGCCCGACCTCCATGAGTCATAATTTCCTCCGACTTTAGGCGGAAATTGAAACTAAGCATAAACAATTGGTGGTATAGTGGGAAAAATGAAACCCATGCCCATTATAGACAGAAGAGAGTTATAAAAAATGCCTATTCGTATCGTAATTGCTGACGATCATGCCGTTGTACGGCAGGGTTTAAAAATGTTTTTAGGTCTTGACCCTGAACTGGAAATCATTGGCGAAGCGGTAGACGGTAAGCAGGCCGTACAACTGGCCCACCAGTTGCAGCCCGATGTCGTGCTGATGGATTTGCTGATGCCCGCGATGGGCGGTGTGGAGGCGACCACTGCCATCCGACGCGAGCTGCCGGATGTCGAAGTCATCGCGCTTACCAGTGTACTGGAGGACAGCGCGGTCATCGGTGCCATACGCGCTGGGGCCATCGGCTATCTGCTCAAAGATACCGAATCCGATGAACTTATCCGCTCCATCAAAGCCGCCGCCGCCGGGCAGGTACAGCTTTCGCCGAAGGCCGCTGCCCGCCTGATGCGTGAGGTACGCGCGCCAGAAAGCCCGGAGACCCTCACCGAGCGTGAAACCGAGGTGCTGCGCCTGCTTGCTTCCGGTCAGTCTAACAAAGAGATCGCCCAGACCCTCTACATCGGTGAAAAAACCGTCAAAACCCACGTCAGCAATATCTTAAGCAAATTGAATGTGTCCAGCCGTACACAGGCCGCGCTGTATGCCGCACGTATCGGGCTGGTCGATATACCTGCTGACCGCTAATCAACGGCTGGTGGGCGCTGACAAAAGGATATGGGTGTGACACAGGCAGGCGGGGTTCACAGTGAATTGGATATGCTTTACCGGGCGCTTCACCAACTGGCACAGGCGGCCTCGCCACCAGAGCAGTTACAGGCGGTCAGTGATTATGCCCGCGAAAGCGGCGCAGCGATGGGCATACTGATCTACGCGGATGAGAACGGCACCGCCCGTGAAGTCGCCGCAGAGTGGGCAACGGAAGCCAGCAGCATCAGCACTGGCACACCCATGTTACTGGCTGTCACACGACTTGCCCTGCGCCCCCACACTCACTTTAGTGAGCCGCTTCTGATCCGGGATGTCCTGCTGGATGACCAGCTTGATGCCGACAGCCGTGCCGTGTGTGCAGACTGTGCGGTGCGCGCGCTGGCTGTGCTGCCGCTGCGTGGGCCGCGTGGCTTAATGGGGGCGCTGCTGTTCTGCTGGTATAAACCTGTACACTTTAATGAGCGTGACCTGCGTATTTACAAGGCACTTCAGCAGCAGGCCATCCCCGCCATCGACTCCGTTCGCCTCCACCAGCAAAACCAGCGCCTGCGCGAACATAACCGCCTGATCAGTGACATGAATGATTCTGTGCTGCAAGCCCTGTATGGCATCTGGCTGGGGGCACGCACTGCCCGCACTCTGTTTGACCGTGACCCGACTCACCTGGCCGAGCCGCTGGATTATATTGTTTCACTGGCGAAAAGCAGCCTTATGAAGACGCGCGCATTGGGCATGGAGCTGCGGGCTGACCGCGCAGAATCCTTGGCTCAGGCGCGCACCACTTCCATATAAAAAACCCAGCTATTGGCACTGCTGGTATCCGCAAAGAAACGAAAAATCTTGTAGTCCGTGCCGGTACATTCACCGCCGGTAAAGGTTCGCGCAGCATCCGGATTCCACCAGGACATATTCAGACGCTGCTGGGCGTTTAGCAGGCGATCAAACTCAAAGACCGGGCGGAAATTATCCACCAGTGGAAAGCGGCAGGTCAGATAAGGCGAACCCCGAAAAATCGTGGTCAGGTTTTGCGGCGTGGTTCTGAATTGCAACCAGTAGGCCCGGTCGCCCCAGTGGGCTCGATGATATTCGGTCACATTGGCTGGAAAACTGATGCTGAACTGACGTTCCAGCGCGCGCTGTGCCTCCGCATCATTTTGCATACTAAACTGAGCCAGCAGACTGTTCTGCACAAAGTTCGAGAGTGGAAGCGCGGTGATAAGACCGCACAGAAATACAATGATAACCCCCAGTATAACCCAGCCAATCCAGCGCAGCATGACCATCCCTCCTGTGTTTAGAGGAAATTATACTGTCATTGATGGGTACGCTGCGAAAA
>JBGSXK010000181.1:0-13580 GCA_041751455.1 Anaerolineae bacterium | reverse complement strand
ATCCAGCCCCAGATAACCAATTTTGCCAGACTTCAGACCCTCAATTACCGCCAGTGTATCCACCAGCGCGCCGCGACTGGTATTGAGCAGCACCACCCCGTTTTTCATGGTAGCGATAGAGTCCCCGTTGATAAGATGATAGGTTTCCGGGGTCAGCGGGCAGTGCAGCGTGATGATGTCGGACTGGGCAAACAGTTCCTCAAGCCCAACATAATTCACGCCCAGCGCTTCCGCCTCCGGGTTGTGATAGACATCATATGCCAGCAGCTTGCAGCCGAAACCATTGAGGATGCGCGCTACCTCAATGCCAATCTTACCTGTGCCAATAATCCCGGCGGTGAGGCCGTGAATATCAAAGCCAAGCAGGCCATCCAGCGCGAAGTTGCCCTCGCGGACACGATTATAGGCACGGTGCAGCTTGCGGTTGACCGTCAGCAGCAGGCCAATGGTATGCTCCGCCACCGCATAGGGTGAGTAGGCGGGAACACGCGCGACAATCAGGTTATGCTCCTGCGCAGCCTGCAAATCAACATGATTAAAACCAGCACTGCGCAGCGCGATTAAGGTTGTGCCGCCTGCGGCCAATGTTTCCAGTGTGGGCGCATCCAGCGTGTCGTTGACGAAGGCACAGACGGCGGGATAACCCTGCGCTAAAGCAGCGGTATGCCGGTTCAGGTGCGCTTCGAGATAAGTCAATTCATGACGCGACTGGTTGGCGGCTTCAAAAAATTCACGCTCGTAATTGCGAGTGCTGAACAGGGCGACACGCATGGCAGAGGACTCCTGTCTGGTCGGGATGATCGGGGATTATAGCAAAGCGGGCTGGCCTCGTCAGGCAAAATCAGGTTTGAAACCTGCCCCTGCCTGACAAGGTTACAGAGATCAGGGCCGTGGCACACCCAGGCGGTTGAGTTCGCCGCGGAAGGTGTTCATTTCAGTATTGAGGCTGTTCAACTGCACCTGTACCGCAGACTGATTACCATCAAAGACCGCGCGATAGAGGTCTACCCCTGCATCCAGCGCGAGTAGCAGGCTGCTGCGGGCATTGGTGGCACACAGAGGGAAGTACACGGCGCTGATATTGCGAGCAAGCTCCTGCGTACGAAACACGCCGGAACGCACCACATCTGCCCCGGCAGCGCTCTGATCAAGGGTTTCCACCAGCACCTCAAAGGCATTCAGCTCCGGCAAAATCACCGCGTACCAGCCATCCGCCCCGCAGTCTACAGGGGTAATTGCCACGCTAAGTTCATTATTAAGAGTTTGCAATGCTGGGTCAAAAGCGGCTTCGCGGGCCTGCTCTACCTGATTGGCGGCAGTCTCTATCTCGCCTCTGGAATAGCTCTGAACGGCAGCCAGAATTGCGTCCGTTCCGGCCAGCACACCCTGGCGCACACTTTCGGCACAGAGAGGATATTCGGCCTGTTCAAACAAAGCACGCTGCGTTTGCAGGCGTGCGATGATCTGCCCGAAATCGGCGGATGTGTTCTCGCGGGCTTCCAGGGCAGCATGGCTGGCCTGCCCGTAGAGCGGATGGGTAAACCACCACACACGCACTTCCTGGGGGGTGCAGGTGGGCAGCGGAGTCGCCTCTGGCGTGACCTCAGCCGGGGCACTACCCACCGGTGTAAGCGTTACCGGCACCTCCTCGACAGCGAGCAGGTCAGAGCGAATCCAACCTTCCGCACCATTGGGCAGCTCGACGTTGTACCAGCCCCCATCGTTACTCTGTCCCAGGATGAGCAGTTCCATGCCGGAAGAAACTGAGCCAGCGACATCAAAATTAGTGCCCGGCCCACTGCGCACATTGACCGCCTGGCTGGATTGTACTACGCCCATAGAGACAGTAGGCAGTTCAGTAGGGGCGACGGTGGCCTGCTCACTGGCGACACGGGTTTGTGCCGGGCGCGGCGCGCGTCCCTCACGGGCGGGGGCTGTCGCCACCACCAGCCCGCTGATCAACAGCGCGGTGAGAATGGCGCTGGTGAGAATGGTCAGCAGATAACCACCCCGACTGCTGCGTCGTCGGGGTGGTTTGCGGGGCGCTTTGCGATTCAGTTGATCCAACAGCTTTTGGGCCTGCGGGTCATCATCAATAGTTTCCAGGATGGCACGTGCCTCGCCAAAACGTTTCTGGTTAATCAGGGTGCGTACAGCATCCAACTTTTCTCTGGACATCACTGCTCCACAAGTTCTGGCAATGAGCGGCCAACCCTGCATGGGCTGGTCTGCTCCAATATGCTCAATATACAGTTCTATCATAGCACGAACCTGTTATCGCCACTGTTATAAGATACTATCTTCACTATCCGCTCACCCAGGCTTGTACTACAATGCAAACAGAGCATGAGGCCTACAATAGGAGCAAATATGGGGCGTTTATTTCTCATGGTGGGGTTGGTCCTGCTGCTGGCGGCCTGTGGCAGTGATGCCCCGGCGGGCGGCACAGGGAGCGGCGGGGAAATTATTAACTGGGATCGTGACCCCAGGACGGTGGTCTTTCGTGCAGATGTGATCGGCGGCAGTGGCAGCCGCGAATTCCTGGCGCGCAACGATCTGCCTCTGTGTACGGTGTACGGCGATAACCGGGTGGTCTGGCTCAATGACCTGGGTGATTTCAATGTCCAGGTGCTGTGGGATAAAGTGACCGACGAGCAAATCCGAAATTTCGTTTCTTACCTCACGGTGGTAGAGCGGATTTATACGACAGAAGGGCAGGCAGCGCAGCAGGTGCCCGGCGAGACTGCGCCGGTCTATGAGCAGTTGAGCCTGTTTGTGAATGGCCGTGAACACACTACTGATGCCTTTGCCGGGTGGGATGATGAGTATTTCATGCGGCTGGTGGAGACCTGCCGGACAATCAGCGTCACGCCAGTGCTGTATGAGCCTGCGGAAGGATGGGTGAGCGCGCGCGAAATCCCCTACGATCCCAACCGGGCATCGCTGCTGTGGGATGGGACCGCAGCCGGGCTGCGGTTAGGTGAACTGGCGGCCAGTGGGGAGCCGCGCTGGGTTCGCGGTAACAATGCAGCGATTCTGTGGAATCTGGTACACACATCGTCACCGATGATTCAGTTCATAGAAGGCGAACAGGCTTACGAGGTTGTGCTGGAAGTGCCGGGTATTCATCCTGCCGCGCCGCCTGCACCATAAGCGGTTAGCTTTAGGTTTGCGTTAGGCCCGTGATTACATAATAACGGCTGTTCATTTAAAAACGCTGTGCCATGAAGGCGAAGTACATTTAGCTTTATGTCCTGGTGGCGCAAAATAATTTCAAGGAGAAGCAGGCGATGAAAGTGCTTGTCACCGGGGGCGCGGGGTATATCGGCAGCCATGTCACCGATATGCTCATCAGCCGGGGTTACGATGTGGTGGTATACGATAATCTCTACACCGGCCATGCCGAAGCGGTACACCCGCAGGCGGTATTCGTGCAGGGGGATCTGCTGGATAAGGCTAAGGTCACGCAGGTTTTTAACGAACACAAGATTGAAGGGATTTTACATTTTGCCTCGCACACACTGGTGGGCGAAAGCATGGAACAGCCCTGGTTGTATCTGCGTGATAATGTGGTTGCCGCCAGCAACCTCCTGGAAGCTGCCGCCGCGCATGAGGTCAAACGTTTTATCCTGTCCTCGACAGCCAACCTGTTCGATAACCCGGAGAGAATGCCGATTGTCGCGGAGGAGCGCATTGTCCCCGGCAGCCCATATGGCGAGAGTAAGTACATGATCGAGCGCCAGTTGTACTGGATGGATCGGCTGTACGGTATGGCAAACTGCTGCCTGCGTTACTTCAATGCCTGCGGGGCGCATCCCCAGGGCCACATCGGCGAAGATCATACGCCGGAGTATCATCTGATTCCAATCATTTTGCAGGTAGCGCTGGGCCAGCGTGAGAAAGTGGTCATCTTTGGGGATGATTACGCTACGCAGGACGGCACATGCATCCGTGATTATATTCATGTCATTGACCTTGCCGAAGCGCATATCCTCGCACTGGAAGCGCTGGCTGATGGCAAAAGCCGTAAATACAACCTGGGCAACGGCAAGGGGTACTCTGTGCGCGAGGTAGTCGATATGGCACGCAAAGTGACCGGGCGCGAGATCAGGGCTGAGGTGGGGGAGCGCCGTCCTGGTGACCCGGCGACCTTAATCGCTGACAGCACCCGCATCATGGAAGAACTTGGCTGGCAGCCGGAGTTTAACCATCTTCACCAGATTATCGAAACGGCTTGGCACTGGCACAAGAACAACCCGGAAGGCTATGTGAGCAAGTCCAACGGGCAGTAAATGCAGCCAGAAAGAGGGGCGCGACAGCCTGCTCGCGCCCCTGCCAGTTACTGCTGGCTCACTATAAGCGCGTGCGCGGTAAGAAAATCCGGCGCGGAGGACAGCACATGCCCCTCAAGGGCAGGCGCAAAACACAGCGTGCGCTCAGACTCTGCGTTTGACCAGCAGCTTTCATCCGAGTTGACTTCTTCGCCAAAGCGTGTCTCCAGAAATTGCAGGTAAGCGGCCTCGAATTCTTCTGCCTCGACCTCATTATCCCAGACGATACGCACCACCCACGCCAGTTCATCGCTTTCCAGGTTGCGGTAGACCCGATAACGATCTCCACCCCACCCTGCCGCCGCAGCTTCAGCCACTCTGCGCGGTAGTGCAGTGTTGAGGTATTCGCGCAGGTAAAATTCGCCGAGGGTGTTATCCCAGCGCAGTTCCCATCCCTCATCCAGCCCGGTTTCCGTCAGTTCGACCGGAAGCGCCCCTTCGCCCACAAAATATTTCTCCGGGTGCAGCACCTGCTCCATAGTTTGCGGCGGGTTGGCATAGGCGGTGTTGACAGTTTCCCAGCCACCTGCCCGAAACAGCGCCAGCACAAAATCCAGCCCGCGCTCATAAGGAGTAAGCAGTTCCGCCGTGATAATATCCGGGATACCGGGTGGCACAGTGAGAGTACCTGTAAGTGCACCCTGCGTGAGCAGGCGCATACTTGTGCCGATGGGATCACGCTGTGCCAACGCCTGAATATAGGTATTGGTTATGAGCATGGCATCGCCTTCGACCAGTGAGAGGATCGCCAGCGCATAATCACTGTTCTCGCCCGCCTGCTGCAACAGGGTTTCCAGGTCAAAATGCTGATCTTGCAGCGCGTGGGTGTATTCATGAACATAAATGATCTGTTCCAGCAGCGGCAGGTCGTCGCCCAATTCACCACCGCCGATCAGAATGGTGTTCATCTGCCCGGTTTCTGGCTCGTAAAAACCGCCAATCTGCGCACTGAGCAGTTCGAGGTAAATATCGAGGTAATTCACACCGGGCGGGAGCAGGTCAAAGGCGCGGTAGAACTGGGTGTAGCGCTCAGCCTCTTCTGGCGGAAATTCTTCCTCGTATAAGCCCAACACGTAGCCAATGGCCTCGGCGCGCGCCGGGAACAGACGCTCCAACGGTTCGAGCAGAGCCAGTTCGCGGGTGTTTTCGGTATAGCGCTCCAGCGCGCCAATGAATTCCAGCAGCGCCGGGCTGATGGTGGCGGGTTCCTGCGCGGCAGCAGGCGCGAGGCTGAGCAGCAGCAGCATAATGACCAGCAGTGTTTTCAAAAGGCGTTCTCCCTAATCTGCTTCACCATATTATACCTTGTTGGCGAACTCATCTGAGCAAGTCAATCGTAGCTGTATGGGATAGTTGGCTGTGCGCGACACTTGCCTTATCCCACAGTGATAACGACATTTCCCTTTTTGTGCCCTTGTTCAACGTATGCGTGAGCTTCGGGAATTTGTTCAAATGCATAGCGTCTATCAATCACCGGGGTTAGTTTCCCCGCCTCCATCAGGTCTTTGAGGAAAACGAGGTCATCGAGACTCTCTTGTGACGATAGTTTCATCACAGAAGCGAAGTATCCTGTCTTCTTTAACAGCTTTTTACGATCTGAAGGCGACAGCTTACCTACCGCGTCAATAATGACATCGTAGGACTCACCGGTCTCGCTAAAATCCTTCTGCGTATAATCAAGGACTTTATCGGCTCCCAGGGATTTCACCATTTCGAGGTTGCTGGTACTGCACACACCGGTCACTTCTGCTCCGAAGTGCTTCGCAAGCTGTACCGCATAAGTACCGACACTGCCCGAAGCGCCATAGATCAGGACTTTTTGTCCGGGCTGGCTTTTTCCGTTTCTAAGCAGACGCATTGCTGTACCTCCCCCAATGGGAACGGCGGCGGCTTCCTCGTAGCTCATATTCGCGGGTTTTACTGCCATTACCGCGTCTTCAGGCAGACATTTGTATTCGGCGTAAGCACCAAAACCAAGCCCGCACGAGGAGAAAATCTGGTCGCCTTTCCTGAAGCGCGTTACCGATTTGCCGACTGCCTCAATTTCCCCCGCTAACTCAAACCCAAGTATGGTTACTTTCCGGGGTCTTATGAGACCGTTGAAAAGCCTTGCCAAAAATGGGTCAGCCTTTCTCATGCGCCAGTCGCCGGCTGTTACCGTGGTGGCATAGATTCTTATCAGAACTTCATCGTCCTTTGGGGTCGGCTTCGCCACTTCTTTGATCCGAAGGACACTCGGCGGTCCATATTTTGTATATACTACTGCTTTCATGTATAGCTCCTGTATTATATTGCCCTGATCGTGCCTGACGTAATACCTTCACTTTCAGAAATAGCATCAGCCTTATGCAAAGTTACGACGATGCCTTGTTATAGATAACAGGCATTTGCCACTTCCACTTGTTCCATAGATCATCGTCAGTAGTAAGATCTGCCATGAAGCGGCTTACATTGATCCTGCTGGTCAACCCCGGATCAAAGATTGCGCTTCTAATCGGTGAAGGGTACACATCGTACTCGGTAACATCGCTTTCATCGATCAAAGTATCCGGACGCACCACGACCCATTCGATCGTACCGTTGTTTTTGCCAATCTTGATCCGCAGATAATCCGCAGCCTTTTCGTTGTCAATGTGTGGAGGAAGCAAGAGACGAATAAGACCGACCACACACTTCTGAGCAAACGAAATCCTTTCGGGGATATCACGATTACTGTTGCCAGCAGTGTTCATAAGCACAAACCGGACTGGCTCTTCTGGCTGGTTTGACCTGATGGCATCGCATAATCTGCGAGTAGCATCGGCCACTAGCCGCCTGGGGTAGCCGTAAACGCCTTTAAGACTCATGTTATGCCCTAAACACGACACCACCGCACCACACTCATTGACAAGCTGAGCCATCTCGGTGTCGCTTAGATTCAGAACACTTGCACAGATCAAGGACAGGTTGTGGTGGCTCCTGATATCTTCAGGCAGCTTATCGGGCGATCGTACAATGACCTTGACGTTCAAGCCGCGATTTAGCAGATGCTTTACAAGCAGCCGGCCAGTCGCGCCGCTTGCTCCAACTACGAGAGTCGTCATTATCTTCCGTCCTGTCTATTAGAATGCGACATTTTATTTCGTATCTTCAAAAGTAAATACCTCTTCCAACGGCGAACCGAAGACGCGGGCGATACGAAAGGCCAGTTCCAGAGAAGGGGAGTACTGCCCTTTTTCAATAGCAATAATGGTTTGCCGGGTGACACCCACTTTATCGGCCAGTTCCTTCTGGGTCATTTCATCATGATGAAAACGTAATGTCCGTATGTTGTTGCGAATAGGAGAGTTGCCCATCCTAGACTCCGCTTCGATAAAAATAGAACTGTGAAATCTCGCTGACCATCTCTGAGACAAGTCCTGAGCAGATCAGGATGATGAACATGGCCGAGGGTGGCATCTCCATGACCAGCGACCCCATCGCCAGCAGAAAGCCAACCCCAAATACATACAGAGAATAGCGAGTGGCTTTTAACTCGATGACCTGATCGCGTTCGTCAGTAATGGAAGGTTCTTCTTCCCGCGTGGCTATGGTATTGACGATATAGAAGCCGATGTAAATGATGATTCTGGCAACTATCGTTACCGGGATTAAAATCAGGAAGAAGGCTCCCCAAAAGTGGAAGACATCCGGCGAATAGGCATTCCCTTGTGGGAATCTTTGAACCATGTAGGCGGAATAAACCGCAGTAATCAGAATTGTGCTGACGATATTCACAATGCTACGTTTTTCCTGAAAGGACATATTACTCTCCGGGAGTCCCCACTTCGCTGTATGCGGGTAATGTGTAACGTACATAAAGTAATACATAATTTACATAAAGTCAAGTATACATGACATCCAATAACGGCAATCTCTCTCCTGGGTGGGTTTCCAGGTCAGAGTCCGAAGATTGACCACTGAAAAAACCAGCCTCTACATAAAGTCAGGCGTTCGTCGATTTCAGAAGGGTTTCGACTTCCGGCAGGGACACGCCCGTAATACGCTGCATTCGCTGGTAGGTGTGACGCAGCGGTTGCGCTTCTTCTTCTAAAGTGAGGCTGCCAGGGCGCAGGCCAACTTTCTCCGCGCCGATTTCCAGCGCGATCACGGTGCTGCTCAGATACTTGCTGTCGTTAATCACATGAAAATAATCCAGATGCGTCACTTCATGCCCCGCCGCGCGCTGGTACGCCTCCAGGATAGCATCGTACCAGTGGGGCAGCCCATGATCGCCCATAATCTTAAGTGTCCACGAAAGATCATGCCGGTAATCCGACACACTGCACTGTGACCAGTCAATCACTTTTAGAGTGCCATCTGTACACCAGAAGACGTTATTGGCATGAAAATCCAGATGCACGACGGCAGGCTGTAGGGTGAAATCATGCCTGTGCGCGTCCAGCCAGTCGGTTACGGCCAAAAAGCCCGCGACACCGAACTGCTGATACTGCTGGCGCGATGCCGCAATAACATCGTGCAGAATAGCGGCAGAGTCGGCTTCATAACGGGCGGCATGTTCTGTAAAGGGATACCAGTCCAGGCGGTGAAGCTGCGCGATGAGTGCGCCGAACTGCTGGATCAGTTCATGTTCCTGCTCTGGTGGCACAGTCAGCAGCTTTCCCCACAGCGTTTGCCCCTCAAGCTTTTCCATGATGAGGAAGGGCTTGCCGAGAATGGAAGTCTCTTTCTCGTGAAAAAACACCTCCGGCACAGGATAGCCTGCCCGGCGCAGTTGGCGTAATCCGCTGCTCTCGCGGAGCATTTTTGGGATACTGTCCTCCCCCAGGTATTCGCGCAGGATGAGGTCTTGCTGGCTGCCATCCGCCCTCGCCAGCGTGAACCCATAAATGTCGCACTCCCAGCCGCCGCTGACGCGCTCAAACGAGGTCACTCTGGCGGTGGGGTCCTGGGTGGATAGATAGGCTTGCAGCGCGGCTGTGGCCATAGGAATACCTTTCACTGGGATGGATGATGCAATATCTGCCTGTCTCTACGGAGTGACATCACAATCAGTTCAACACGCTCCATCACTCATGACTCATTACTAAAATAAACCCCTCCGGCACAGACGCGCCATCAGGCTTGAAAGCGGGCAGGCGTTCGCCGCTGGCCGGGTCAACCCACCCCAGGCGCACCTGCCAACTGGAAGTCTCCTCAGCAGCGGGCAGCGGGAAAAACAGGCGATCAATCACAAGTTCGCCGGGCCTCCAGGCATGGGTGGGCGCATAACCGCCCTGCGGCGGACGATCCTGCTGCGCGATGATCGCCCCGCTGGCCTCCAGCAGATGCGCGAACCATGTGTAATCGGTATCGAGCGCTTCGCTAGCCGTCCATTGAAGCGTCAGACGCACCCCGTCCGGGTCTGCCGCCAGCGCATAAGAGTCGAGCATGATCGTACCAAAACGCCAGCCACCGGGCGTGAGCGGCTCCTGTGGCGGTGTCAGGTCGAAGCGCAGGGCACGATGCCCGACGGCGCTGGCCTCCTGCACGAAATAGGCACTATGCCACAGATCACGTTCCGGCCAGTTGAGCGGGTCGCCCGCGCCGAACCACGTCATATACCAGAAAGGTCTGCTGCTGCTGCCCTCCTGCCGGGCATATTCATAAACCTGCCGGGCACGCGAATCATCGGGTGTGGTGGGCGCATGCATGGAAATGACACGCACGCCCTCGTTAATTTCCAGCAGCGCGTCGTCCAGCAGTGACGTAGCGGCGAGGGTGACTCCCGGCGGCTGCATTACCGAGCGGAGTGCATAAGCGGCCTGTGTATCGGCCTCATCTCCCTGCCGTGCCGCAATGATTAAAACCGCCAGAACGCAGAGAAAAGCGAGGGGAAATTTTAAATATCTGGCGGCCTGTCCGTTCAAAAAAAAGAACAGCCCGCCTGAGCCTGTCACGAGCAGTGCTCCGACCAGATGAAGCACGTCAGGGCTGTGATGCAGCCAGGCGGGCCGCACAGGCCAGCCTGTGACCAGCAGCGCCAGATGGCCAAGAATGGGGCTGTAAGCCGGGTGGAACATGGGCGGGCTGGTGAGTAACACCTGATTCGATGTGACGAGGTCAGGCCAGAAGGTCTGCCGCAGCAGACCTTCATAAATCAGGTAATCGTAGAGCACACCCAGAAGTTGCACCCCCAGCGAGATTATCCCCAGGCCGCCCAGCACAACCCACAGCCAGCGCTGATGGCGCGCAGCGGCAATCAATGGCGCGAGACACAGTACCAGCAACGGCAGCGCGGGCAGCAGGAAACGCGGCCCCCATACAATACCACCATGCCAGCTCCACCAGCCCGCGAAGGCCAATGCCTGCAATAGGATGAGCGCCACAATCAACCATGCCAATCGGGCATGAGCGCGGCGCAGCATCAGCCAACCGGGAATGCTCAGCAGCAAAATGGGACTATACCAGAACAGGCCGCGATAAGGGCTGAAAAACAGTCCATACAGCCCGCTGAGCAGTGGTGTGGTAAAGCCCTCGCCCGCCGCGAAGTGATATCCACTTTCCAGCGGAGAGCCAAAGCGCCCCCAGTTATAGAGCGCCAGCAGTAGACCGCACAGCAACAGCGGAGCGACAAACGCGACCAGTGTGCGTCCCTGAAGCGGCTGCCGCCACAAAAGATACAGCGCAAACAGAGGGATGCCCAGGGCATAAATTGTGTTTACGCCCACCAGCAGGCCGAGGGCAGTACCGCACCCCACCAGCGCAGCAGGTTTAAAACCTGCCTCTATAGCGAAACGCGGCTGCGCGAAAATCACGGCCATGACCAGCAGCAGCGCGGCCAGCGGCTCGCCAAAGAGGGTGTTGACGTAGGGGAAAGCGAAGGTCGTCAGCCCGTAAATCAGGCCCAGGATGAAGGCCAGCCCTGCGCCATAACGCAGCACACGTGCCAGATGATAAAGCGCCAGCGCGGTAAGCGTCGTCACAAGGGGATTAAACAGCATGGCAGTGGCGCGCACAGGCAGCCAGGGGATCACCCGTGCCAGCAAAGTCAGCGGCAGCAGCGCCAGCGAAGGTGTGGGCGCTTTTTTAGCATACAATGCCCCATCCACACCCAGGCTGCCCATCCGTCCGCTTTCAGTCAGCAGCCATTCTGTATAGCCAATCACGTTGATGTCGAAACGGCCCTGCTGCACGGCGGTGGACGCGACCGCCAGTAAGGCCTGCCCGTCGGCGCTGTCCGGCTGGTTCACATAGGCCAGCAAATAAATGCCAAACAGCAGACAGGCAAGTAAAACCGCCAGCCGCGCAGGCAAATCAGCCCACACCCCACAGATAATGTATGGAAAGCATGAGCATGGTAAATACAACCACCACCATACCGATGCCCACACGGGTAAAGTCCTCAAATTTATAACCGCCTGGCCCCATCATGAGGACATTCACGGGGTGCGCGATAGGCGTGAGGAAACCCGTCGCGCAACCGATACCCACCGCAACAGCCATCGGATGCGGGTCAACGCCAGCCTGAATTGCGGCGGTGATGGCGATGGGGCCGATAATAAGGGCAGTGACCTGCCCCCCCAGAAGTTGTGTCACCAGCACCGTGAGCAGATACAGACCAGCGATCAGCGCCAGCGGGCCGGTGGGTGCCAGCACCTCCACCAGCGCCATGCCGATACGATCTGCCAGCCCGGTATTGGCCATTGCAATACCGATGGGCAGCATCCCGGCGATGAGAAAGACCACCCGCCACTCTACCGCTCGATAAGCGCTGTCCATGGTCATAATGCCCGTAAAGATGATGGCGACCCAGCCGGCCAGCACCGCAATGGGCAGCGGGACAAAATTGAAGATGGCCGCTACCAGCACCAGCCCGGTAATCAGCAGCGCCCACTTGTTTTTTTCCGGGCTGGGCGGTTGGTAAATATGGCTGCTTTGCAGCAGCATGTAGTCGCGTTCATTGGTCAGCTTGCGGATTTTCTCGGACGGGCCGACCATCAGCAGCGCATCGCCTACCTGAAGCGGCATTTTGCCCACGTCGGTACGGTAGCTGCGCCCCTCGCGCCACAGCGCCACACTGGTAAGGCCAAACTTGTTGCGGAAGTGCAGGTCAGCCAACGTCTTGCCGACCGATGCCGAGCGCGGCGGGATAATAACTTCGGTGAGGTCTACCGAATAATCGTGTCCATTACGGATGTAACCATTCTCGCGGCCAATGAGCAAACCCCATTTAGCAAGCTGGCGCACACGATCCTCACGCCCGACCACCAGCAGGTAATCGTTTACCTCGATTTTCTGGATTGATGCTGGCGTAAGAATAGCCTGATGCCCGCGCCAGATCGCCACGATCAGAATACCCAGGTCAGCCCCGATGTGACTGTCCTGAAGGCTGCTGCCGATCAGCCGCGAACCGGGGGGAACGCGAAATTCCCACAGACGCTCATCAAGCTGGTAGGTCTGCCGCATGGAGGTCATCAGGCCGCGTGGGTTGACAATCTGGGTGACAGATTCGCGCTCTGGCAGTAAACGGCGGCCAATAAGTACCATGTACAAAAGGCTGACCACGACGATAGGCGCGCCGGTCAGGAAAAAATCCAGGAAACCCAGGCCAGCAAACCCACGTTCCTGCAAAATGGCGCTCATGACGATGTTGGCGCTGGAAAAAAAAGTGGCCATCGCCCCCACCAGCGTCCCATAGGACATGGGGATCAACAGGCGTGAGGGGCGAACATCAGAATCACGCGCTACACGCACCACAGCAGGCAGCAGCACCGCCCCCGCCGCGATGATATTCATGACCAGCACCAGGAGTGCCCCGGTAGCCATCACCACCACGACCAGCCGCTTCTCGGAACCACGTCCCAGCGTACGGATATGGCCGGAGATACTCTGAACAATGCCGGTTTCTTCCAAAGCGTGGGTGATGACAAACATGCCGATGATGACGATGACCGCAGTCCGGCTGAAGCCGGAAATGGCCTCATCAACTGTCACCAGGCCACTGAGCGCCAACGCCAGCAGCACCAGGATTGCCACAACATCGACACGAAAACGATTCGAGATGATAAGCGCCAGGGCAGCGAGGACGATGGCGACGAGGATGATTTCTTGCAGCGCGAACATGACGCAGGCGGCTTTCGACTGGTTTGTGAAGAAAGAAGCAAGTTGAGTATAAGCCAGAGGTGCCGAAGATTCAATGTGCGGTGTGCCCACCAAAGCGCAGGTATCAGCCTTTTATCAGAAAATAAATTATGGGCACGGCACCTACTACGCGGTCACTTCGAGCTG
>JBGSXK010000180.1:0-3748 GCA_041751455.1 Anaerolineae bacterium | reverse complement strand
CGAAAAGCCGCTTTTCTTGCCCTGGTATATCTGCCAGTTGGCAACAGCAATCGCCTTTAACTTATCTGCACTGACAAGTCCTGCCGCTAGCGCCGCACCACCGCGCAGCCCCACCGCCAGTTCCTGTAAATCAACAACGATACCTCGCTGTTGAAATTGTTCTAACAGATTGTCAACATCTACAACTAAATAAGCTGCCATTTTGTTTCCTAAAAACGCATACCACCTCCCCTGTGGGGACAGGTGGTGGATTATGATTTTCCTTATTCAAATAAAAACTTGATGGACTTTGACAGAAATGAAGGAGTCCAAAATTTCTTTTAAAAAGTTATCTTTGGCAGTTTTCTTTCTTAAAATACAGACAAATTTCGTACCAAGTGTAACAAATACCGACAGACAGAGCAAACTTATACTCAGGCGCATTCAGAGTACAGCTCGTATTATACTACAAACTATATAGATTTGTGTCTTAAGTCCGTTACCATACCCACTAGAATTTTTGCACGAAATTTGTGCAACTTACACAGGAATTCTGGCCAGTATAGCATCCCAAAACTCAGAATTCACCATTTATTATCTCATTGCTGCGCATTAATGCCAGAATATATCATATTTATGTTAAAGACATATAAAAATTCTGCTGGAAAGCATGTTAAAGATGCCTTCTCCTGGCGCAGCCCTCAGGCCGTTAATACGCCTTCGCAAACAAGGCCACTTCACCAGCAGCCTGCCCCGTCATAAAGCATCGTCCACCGCCTGCGGGTTGTTCCAGCGGGATGCAGCGCAGGGTCGCCCCTGTTTCCTCTTTAACACGACGCTCGTCATCGTCGCTGCCCGCCCACCAGCCGCGCGCCCAGCCACCCGCTTCCATCACCTGCTGCAACTGGTCATACGACTGTATATCATGAATATTCGCATCACGGAAGACCGTCGCCTGTTGCAGCATACTGGCCTGCACCGTATCCAGCAGTTCCGCCACTGTCGCCGCGATGTTCTCCTGCGAGACAAACTGCTTGCCCTCTTTACCGGGCACATCGCGCCGCGCCAGTACCACACTGTTGTTATCCACGTCCTTCGGGCCGATCTCCATACGCAGCGGCACCCCTCTCATCTCCCAGTCATTAAACTTGAAGCCAGGGCGCAGCCCTTCGCGGTCATCCACCCGCAGGCGGATCCCGGCAGCGTTCAGTGCAGCTTTTAACTGATCAACGGCTTGCATGACCGGGGCTTTTTCGTCCTCACTGCGGAAGATTGGCACAATCACCAGTTGAATCGGCGCGACACGTGGCGGCAGCCGCAGCCCGGTATCATCGCCATGCGCCATCACAATCGCGCCGACCATGCGCGTGCTCAGTCCCCACGAGGTGGTCCAGCAGTATTGGCGCGTGTTGGCCTCGTCCAGATATTGAATATCAAAGGCCTTCGCAAAGTTCTGGCCGAGGTTATGGCTGGTGCCCGATTGCAGCGCACGTTTATCGCCCATCATGCCCTCGACAGTATACGTGCGCAGCGCCCCGGCGAAGCGCTCAACATTGCTCTTGCGCCCCTTAATCACCGGGATCGCCGCCTCATGGATGGCAAAATTGGCGTAAATATCCAGCATTTGCAGGGTTTCGGCTTCGGCATCGGCCTCTGTCGCATGGGCGGTATGCCCCTCCTGCCACAGAAATTCCGTCGTGCGCAGAAAGGGACGGGTACGCAGTTCCCAGCGCACCACATTCGCCCACTGGTTAATCAGCAGCGGCAGATCACGATACGACTGAATCCACTCGCTGAAAGCCTCCCCGATAATGGTCTCCGACGTGGGACGCACCACCAGCGGCTCTTCCAGTGTCTTGCCACCGGCAATGGTGACGACAGCCAGTTCTGGGCTGAAGCCCTCTACATGCTCCGCCTCACGCTTGAGGTAGCTTTCAGGGATAAACAGGGGGAAATAGGCGTTCTGGTGGCCGGTCTCCTTAAAACTTTTGTCCAGCGAGTTGCGGATGGCCTCCCACAGTTCATAGCCATACGGCTTAATGATGAAGCAGCCGCGCACAGGCGACTGCGCCACCAGGTCAGCCTTATAGACAATCTCGTTATACCATTTGGAAAAATCCACGCTCTGTGGAGTGACCGCCTGTGAGGCCATGCCGCTTTCCTGACTTCGCTCCAAACACATCGCGGGTATTATAGCCGAAGTTTGTGGAAAATTGCACAGACAATTGCCGGGCAGTCGGGAATCAAAACATTGACTTCCTTAGAATCACATCACGGGCAGCGCGACCAGCCGTCCATAAGCCACGAATGCCGCCAGCGCCAGCAGCACCAGGTTCACCGCGATCATCGGGTATTCCCCACGCCGGACATGGGTTACGATGGCCCCCAGCATCACCAGCACCAGCCCCACCGCCGCCAGCGGAGTCAGCACCGGCAGAACATTGGCTGCCAGCGGGACGATCAGGCCCACCGCCGCCAGCATCTCCAGCACGCCAATGATTTTTACATTCGTGGCCGAGAAATCATTCACCCAGCCCATATTCGCGGCCAGTTTAGGCTTAGGCTGAGTGGCCTTCATAAATCCGGCCATTCCAAAAGCAATCGCCAGTAAAATCTGCACGATCCACAGTGCGGTATCCATATATACCCTTCTTTCGCATCAGCTGTTGCTTAAGCAGCAACCGTTGTTAAAATGGTAGTGAGCTACCCATACGAAGTCAACCAACAAGATGCTGATTCTGTCGATTAGACAACAAAGGACGAAAGATGTCGCCTGTAGATACCCGGCTCGACCCACGTGTCAAACGCACCCGCCAGCTTTTACAGAATGCCCTGGTCAATCTGATGCAGGAAACACCCTTCGGTCAGATTACCGTGCAGGACATCACCGCACGGGCGGAGGTCAACCGGGCAACCTTCTATGCGCATTTCGAGAATAAGTACGCCTTGCTCAACTACAATGTCCGTGAGGGCTTCCAGCAGCGCCTGGAGGATAAGCTGTCATCCGAGCCACAGCTTACACTCGCCAATCTCCACTCGCTTACCCTGACCGTGTGTGAATATCTGGCAGAATTTACCGGACATTGTGGGACAGCCGCCCAGAATCCCGACCAGATTATGATGGTGCGGCAGGTGCAGGCATACACCCATGAGCTGATTTTGGACTGGTTGCAAAAATCACCAAACCCGCCACAAAACATCTCGCCGGATGTCATCGCTGAGGTGGCAAGCTGGACGATTTTCGGCGTGGTGCTGTGGTGGACGGATACAGGTCGCACAATTTCGGCAGAAGCGCTGACCGACCAGATTTTGACTCTGCTGCAAACCGGCTTGCAGCCCTATATTTGATGGGCAAGCCACATCTGCCACACGACATCATACAGCAGCAGCTTGAGCGCCAGCACTACCACCGAGGCCAGGAAGATGCGCCGCAGCCACCTGTTGCTCACCCGCAGCGCGATGCGTGCCCCCACCACGCCCCCGGCCATCATCGCCGCGCCAAGCACCAGTCCCCACTCGAAATCAACTAGCCCCTGTGAGATGAAAATCGCGGTGGCCACCACCGACGAGAAGATATTGATAAGCTTGGTAGTCGCCACTGCTTCGATATAAGCCATGCCGAATAACACCACATAAGCCGCCGTGAGCAGCGTGACATAACCGCCGCTGAAGAAACCGCCATAAATGCCTAATATGAACGTAGCTGCATAACCACCGATCTCAGCCTTTCGGGACGACGCACCTGTAGCCACCACCCCCGCCTGTGGGT
>JBGSXK010000179.1:0-4178 GCA_041751455.1 Anaerolineae bacterium | reverse complement strand
GCTCTTCTCAGGTGGCATCGTGCCTGGTCCTCCAATTGGTAAGTAAAGCCAGCCATCGGCTGCTGCACAGCGCGTAGAGTATTCAGATGGACGTGTTGCTAGTTCCAAGTATACGCTAAAACGCAGTCAAGTTCTAACGACCATACACAATTCTAGCACAAGGCTCGCCAGAGTTGTCTAAATACGTCTTAATTGACCACAATTAAATCAGGCTGGTCGTCCGGCTGTGCCAGTGGCAGCCGCCCCTGCATACTCCATGGCCCCGTCCATGTGATTTCCAGCGCCACAACCTTGCCGCGCCAGTCAGTCTCGTCCTCGAAGAAGACCAGCTTGTTCTGAGGGGTACGCCCCCGCCACTTTCCTTTGTGCTGGTCTTCCACCAGCACCGGCATAACCTGCCCCAGAAAGCGCTGGTTAATCCCGGCGACTACTTCCGCTTGCAGGTCATCCAGCAGTTGATGCCGCCGCTTCTTCTCGTCTTCCGGCACGTCATCTTCCATCGTGCGCGCGCTCACTGTACTGGGCCGCGGGCTGTAACGTGCCAGGTGAACTTTATCCAGCTTCAGCTCGGCCAGCAGATCATACGTCTTCTGGAACTGAGCCTCAGTCTCGCCAGGGAAACCCACAATAATATCCGTATGCACAGCCACATCCGGGATGCGCTCACGGATATTTGCCACCAGCGCCCGATAAGCATCCGCAGTATAACCACGTTTCATCCGCCGCAGCACTTCGTCGTCCCCGGCCTGCACCGGCACTTCGATCTGTGGCATGACACGCGGCAGCTCCGCGACAGTATCCAGCAGTTTATCAGTCATCCAGTTAGGATGGCTGGTGAGGAAGCGAATACGCTCCAACCCGGTTTCTTCTGCCACATCATGCACCGTGCGCAGCAGGTCAGCCAGGTCAGGGCCATCGGGGATGTCCTTACCATAACGATCGACGATCTGCCCCAGCAGCGTGACTTCCTTCACCCCTTGCATCGCCAGGCTGCGCACATGCGCCACAATCTCTCCCACACTCCGGCTGCGTTCAATCCCCCGGCGGAAGGGAATCACACAGAAGCTGCACGCATGGCTGCACCCGTAAACCACCGGCACATGCGCGCTGATGAGTTTACCCTGCTCATGCGCCGGGAGGATAAGATCGCCATCCTGAAGGGCATCCCGCTGCGCGCGCGCGTCACTCTCCTGCGCCACCACTTCCGCCTCAACCGAAGTATCGTGCAGGAAGCTGACCATCGGCCCCGGCTCAGAAGGAGGCATAAACACATCAACAAACGGCAGCCTTTTACGCAGATAAAGCGGGTCTCGTACACCGACCAGGCAGCCCATCACCCCGACAATCTTCTCCGGCTGCTGGCGTTTCATCTGCCCCAGTTGCATCAGGCGGTTCATAGCCTTATCTTCCGCGCTCTGCCGCACGACACACGTATTGACCACATAAATATCTGCGTCTTCCGGGTCCAGCGCGGCACGGTGCCCCAGCCGTTCCAGCTCCGAGGCTAAACGCTGCGAGTCGGCCAGGTTCATCTGACAGCCAAAGTTTAAAATGTGGTACTTCATGGGAATTTCTGTGACCAGCTTAATGAACATTAATGGGATTTATTGTATCTGAAGGGTTAACATGCGTCAATGAAACACTGCCTGCCGCAGCGCTCCATGCCCTTCTAATTGCGGTAGCCATGCAGCCATTGACGCAGCCGCCGCGTGTGATAACGCAGCGAGGTGGCGCGGAACAACACCTGTTCATCAAGGTCTTTACGCAGGCGCTCCACTTCTGCGCGCAGTTCAGCCGATTCGGGCGCAGGCTGCGGCGCTGCCCAACCGAAGCGAAACACCCGGAAGCGCGGCTGTGGATTGGAGTCTGCCGCACCGGAGTCTGCACGCAATTAGAGGGCTGTGCCTTCACCTGATGCCAGTGTGATGATCTGGCGGCGTGAGACATAAGCCTGCGCGATTCCCTTCCCGGCCTCATTGACTACAGGGATAAGGACGGTGACAACAGGTGTGTCGTCCGGCATCTTCCCTACCAACCCAATAGATCTGTATCAAACGTGTAAGGGATGCAATCGCTGTTGGGTGGCATTTGTTTCATCCTGTATTAAAAGGCTGAACACGCTTTATTTTATAGAGTTTGAGCAGAATGCACCACCGCCCGGCCACCATATTCAATAGTATACGCACTGCCGCCGTTCAGGAGGCTCGCCGGGTAGCGGCTGGTGCTGCTGACCGATCACGGCAATATACAGGTAGGCAAGCACAATTTACATCGGCACAACGGCGCGACACATCCCAGGAATAATCAATCCCGTTGCCAGTAACGGTCAGTTGGGTTCCCTTCGCATTGAACTGGGGTGAACCGACCATAACGTCAAGTTGTTTCTCAATCAGCAGCTCGCTCGTGGTCAGGTCCCATAGCAGCACCAATGTATCAGAAGTGGTGGCGTCTATGTAAGCAGTGGCTGCTAACAGAGTACCATCCTGGTTAAACGACATTCCGATGGCGCCACCCGCTACTACCATACGTTCAATCAGTGGCTCAGCATCTCCACGACGTAATGCATCGATCGCGAACACACGAATAACCATACCTCGCTCGCCGCCGACAGCGATCAGTTCATCGTCCTGGCTAAAGGCGATTGCATTCACCCGATTGACATCGTCCATGACTAACTCGGCCAGCCGTTCACCTGTCTCTGTATCCCATAGATAAGCAAAATTAAATAAGTCGGATGAGACATAATAGTTCCAGCTTGAGCTGAATAGCTCGGCATAGAGCGTAATATGTCCCTTTAAAACATGAAGAATATCGCCATTTGTGTTCCTGAGGGTAATCTTGCCGGTTGTTTCGTCAAAGCTACTGGTAATCTGCCCTGGGTCATCCTGAGCATGTAGCGGTAACACTGCCCAGACGAGTATGCCGATCGGCACCAGGAGCCAACGGAATCGGATCATGTGTGTGCCACCTTTCTCATTCGACAACTTACGAAGATTATAGTGCAGACGCAGGTAGGGTGTCACCTGAGTTCGATACACCTGCCCGCTGGCCGTGCTGCTCAAAATCGGCGGCACACCGACCTCGTGCGACTCCTGCCAGGCCTGCGTAGAGATGTGCCCGATCATACTCTCAGGCTGGATAGGGGCTGAAAAGAATCGATTGTCTACGAACCACCCGCACCTAAAGCATATCCTCACTCAACGTTCAGTTGTATACTGCCCATATTCCTGTCAGAATATTTCGCAGAGTATGTCGAAAAGGGATTAAGGGCAAGATGCGACACACAGTCCTGTTTTACAACCCGGTCAGCACCTCCAAAGGCAAACAGCGCCTCCCGCTTTCATTGATGGCGGTCGCGGCGGTCATCGCCGAGGATTACGATGTCGAGTTCATCGACGGCAACCTGATAGACGACCCTGCATCCCACATCATCGAGCGCGCCAGAGCCACCAGAGCCAGGCTGCTGGCCGTCACCACAATGCCGGGGCCACAGGTGCGCCAGGCCGTCCCCGTCTGCAAGCAGGTGAAGGCCGCCCTGCCCGATCTCACGATTTTATGGGGTGGTTACTTCCCCACCCAGCATGCCGAGGTCATCCTCCGCAGCGACTTCGTGGATTACGTCATCCAGGGACAGGGAGAAGCCCCTTTCCGCCAGTTCGTAGACCACCTCCATAACGGCGGTGCGCTGCATGACATCCCCTCCCTCGGCTACAAAAATGGCGATGTCCACATAAACCCGCGCGCGCCCTATGTGCCCATGGACAACCTCCCCTGGTTCCCCTATGACAGCCTTGATGTAGGCCGTTATGTCGGCAAAAGTTATCTCGGCACCCGTGTACTCAATCACAATACCTCGTTCGGCTGCCCCTTTAGTTGCAGCTTTTGCGCGGTAGTCGCCCTCAGCAACAAGCGCTGGTTGCCCGAAAGTGCCGAGCGGGTCGCCAGCATCGTCACCCACCTCCATAACAAATGGCAGATTAACGGCCTCGAATTCCATGACATGGACTTTTTTGTCAACCAGCACCGCACTGCCGAGTTCGCCGAGCGTATCACAGGTAAAAATATAAGCTGGTGGGGCCTGGGCCGTGTGGATACCCTGATGGCGTACAGCGACGACACCTGGGAGAAGATGAAACGCTCTGGCGCGAAGATGATCTTTATGGGCGCGGAGAGCGGCA
>JBGSXK010000178.1:0-1937 GCA_041751455.1 Anaerolineae bacterium | reverse complement strand
AGCCAGCAGAAAGGGGTAGGGACTATGCAGGATTATACGATTCCACCAAAAGAAAAAAAACGTGGTATGTGGCCGCTTTATGGCCTGCTCATGGCGATTGCAGCGGGGATGTTCGCCTATGTGATCGGGCCGCGGCTTATCCCGGTAGTGCGTAATATCACGCGCGGTGGTTTTACAGGTCAGGAACTGCCGCAAGACCAGATGCAATTGGCGTTCATCGTGGTCACGTTTATCGTGCTGGTCACGATAGGCGCGCTCATCGTGGCTTTTGCTGTGCCCAAGAAAAAGAGCCGTGTGAAAGAATCTGACCTTAAGAAGCAAAAAGTGGTCATGCGCGAAGAGCAAAAACGACGCAGGGCCCGCCAGCTTCTCATGGATCATGAGATGAAAAAGGAGAACAGACGCAAACAGTAACCATGTGCCGGGGCATGGGCTGAAGATTGGCAAGCGAACTGGCGCATTACCTGTTAAAATCGGGGAATGCGTCTTTTTGTTCTGTTTCAGACAGAGGTTCACTTGGTAAACGAGAAAACAGTCGCAATCGGACAATCAGTGAAGCGTATTGACGCGCTGGGGAAGGTCACAGGGGAAACGCCCTATCCCGGCGATATTGACCTGGATGGTCAGTGGTGGATGAAAATCCGCTTTAGTGATCGGGCACATGCACGGGTGCTGGCAGTGGATACCCGCGCGGCGGAGGCGCTGCCTGGGGTACATGCGGTGTTCACGGCTAAAGATGTGCCGGTCAACGAGTATGGCCTGGTGATGAAAGATCAGCCTGTGCTATGTGGGCCGGGCAGCACGATCCCCGGCGCGGACGTGGTGCGCTGTTATATGGATATGGTCGCGCTGGTGGTAGCGGATACGGAAGCGATTGCTGCCGAGGCCGCACAGCGTATTGAAATTACTTATGAAGATCTGCCCCCGGTCTTTGACGTGGTGGAGGCCATGCAGGCGGGTGCGCCGCAGCTTCACACCTCACACGAGAATAATATCCTGTGCCATTATCGTATCCGCCTGGGGGATATGGCGGCGGGATGGGCGCGGGCTGATGTGGTTGTCGAAGGGGATTACCACACGGGCTGGCAGGAACATGCTTATCTGCAACCGGAGGCCGGACTCGCTTACATCGATGATGAAGGCCGCGTGACGGTGGTCGTGGCCGGGCAGTGGGTGCATGAAGACCAGGAGCAAATTTATCATGTGCTGAACCTGCCGCCGGAGCAGGTACGTGTGATTTACCCGGCTATCGGCGGGGCATTTGGTGGACGCGAAGATATGTCCGTCCAGGTCGTGCTGGCGCTGGCCGCCTATCACCTGCGTCACCCGGTCAAGATATTGTGGAGCCGCGAAGAATCAATCCTCTATCATCACAAACGGCATCCAGTCACCGTACACGCTAAATGGGGCGCAACCAGAGATGGCAAAATCGTGGCGGCAGAAGCGACAGTCATCGGTGACGCGGGAGCGTACAACTACACCTCCAGCAAAGTGATGGCCAATGCTAACCTGATGGTGACGGGGCCTTATGTCATTCCCAACTGCCATATTGATACTTATGGTGTGTATACCAACAGTATCCCCTGCGGGGCATTTCGGGGATTTGGCGCGCCACAGGGCCTGTTTGCTGCTGAAGGGCAGATCAATAAGCTGGCGGCAGCTTTAAGCATCGATCCGCTGGAAATCCGCCTGCGTAATAGTATTCAGGAAGGCAGCATTATCTCTGTTGGGACTCCGCTCCCTGCCGGGGTATCGATGCCGCAGGTGCTGGAAGCCTGTGGTCGTGAGAGTGGCTGGGAGCAGGAAGACGAGGGTAACTGGCACCGCGCGCCGCTGGCACAGCCTGCAAACCGGGCTTTGCGGCGTGGGGTGGGCATGGCAGCAGGCTATAAAAACATCGGTTACAGTTTTGGCTTCCCGGAGCAAAGCTGGGCGAC
>JBGSXK010000177.1:0-5021 GCA_041751455.1 Anaerolineae bacterium | reverse complement strand
GAGCTGGATAGTGAATTGAAGTTTGGCACAATTGTTACCCTTTATCTGCCCGCACGTCAGAGCAAGCAAGTGCATGATGCGTAAGCGACGCAGCCTGAACCTGACCTTTATCCTGTTATTCCCCCTGCTGTTTGCAACGATTTTCTGTGCGTCGCAGGCAGGGCTGCTTCAGCTGCGCCCTGACTTGCTTGATACCGAGATTCAACCCAATACCACCGCCGATTACAGCCAGTGGTCGTGGATCCGCTTTGGGCAGGTTGACCCCGCGCTTGGAACCGTGATTGCCCAGGAGCAGGGCGCGCCGAAAGTCACCTTAACGATTGG
The DNA here is from genome assembly GCA_041751455.1 of Anaerolineae bacterium. Classification (GTDB taxonomy): domain Bacteria; phylum Chloroflexota; class Anaerolineae; order Aggregatilineales; family Phototrophicaceae; genus JAIOHN01. The sequence goes on along the minus strand of JBGSXK010000177.1, from coordinate 4,697 downwards.
CAATTTTGCCTCGCCTCTGCCGGGTACACTGACCGTCACCGCTACGCCTACGATCACGCCTAGCCTCACCGCTCAAGTGCTGACGCTAACCCCTGTACCACCCGCCACCTCAACTGCCTTATCGCCGCCCGCCCCAACCGCGACCGCTGTGGAGGGCGTGACACCCACCAGTACCAGCGTCCCCAGCCTCACGCCGCTGCCGACCATAACTGCCACAGGAACAGCTTCGCTGGTTGCGCCACCTGTGGCAGCTTTTACGGCAAATCCGCTGGTCGGGACTGCGCCGCTGCTGGTAACATTCAACAGCCAGTCCATAGGCGCGATTACCGCCTATAACTGGAACTTTGGCGATGGCACAGGGTTATACAATGTCTTAAATCCATCGCACACTTTTACCAATCCTGGCACATACATCGTGCTGTTAACAGTCACTGGGCCCGGCGGGACAAGCTCGGCCACCGTCACGATTGTGGTGCAGCCGCCGTCCAGCGTGACCCCCTTGCCGACATTAACCTTTACACCCGTCACACCGGCTGACACGCCGACGTTCACGCTTACACCTACCGAAACGCTGACATCCACACCGACTGAGACAGCGACGTTCACGCTCACACCCACCGAAACGCTGACATCCACACCGACCCCGACACTGTCCCCGACATTCACGTCGACGCCGCTGTCGAATTGCCCGACAGCCAGCGAGCCGAATATCGGCCCGCCCAACGGCCTCTACTGCTATCTACCAGCCAACAGCGAGTTAATCATAGACCTCGGCGCTGGCAATGCTATCGTGACTCAGGGCGGTTATGATCTGGTCTATTACGAGCGCGAACTTGACACCCTGACAGGAATCGTCCACCTGGATTGGATCAGCATTCAGGTCGGCACTTCACCCACAGGCCCGTGGCTGGAGGTGTTTAACTGGGGGGATGGCGTGGTGGATAGCAACACCAATCTTGGGATGACCAGTTATGGAATGACCCCTGGCGAACCGCAAAACTTGCCTGTCCCGATGACTAATCCGCCTCTTTATGGTTCTGCGCCCTACATTACCGGCATCGCCATTGATGTGGACGCGCGGGTAGGCGCGGGCGTTTACCGTTGGGTGCGCCTTAGGACGGCGATGTTTGGGGTCAGCTTCGACGCGGTGCAGGTGTTGAATCCGGGCAGCGAGATTATCCCTACGGATACGCCTGTGCCGACGGACACACCGACTCTCACACCGACGGAAACGCCGACACTGGATAATCTGCAACTGACGGCGATTTGCGCGCCCGATGCGACCAGTTATACATGGCGGGTGCGCAACCCGAACCCGGTTGACATTACGTTTACCTGGCAGGTTTATGGCTCAGGTGATCCACCTGTGGAGGACGTTGTACCAGCCGCCGTTGGCGGTGTGTCGGGCGAGATGTTTTTTATCTCCTCGCCTTATCCCAACCCGCAAACGATGGTCATTTACGTAGAGGGTGTGCAGCACGCGGTAAGATCGGGGAACACCAACCCCTGTTAAACTAGGAGGTTCATGCCTCGAAGCGGGCGCGGATCGTCTTGTAGAGCCGGGCGGCGCTGTCCAGCACATCGAACGCCTCGTCGAAGCGATGGGGATCGAGTTCGCCGACCACCTCTTGCAGCAGACGTTTGAGGTCGAAGCCCAGGGCGGCATCCTCCTGCCCGATGGCAGTCGTCGGCGCACACCTGGCGGGGTCTTCTTCTGCCTGGCTCGGAAGAAGCTCACCAGGAAGATGCGCGGTCGGGTCTTCTTTGTGCACCGTCAGCAAGCCAGCGATCCGTCCTCTCAGCAATCCCCTCCCCTACCCCGCTTCGAATGGGGGCTGCGGCAAGAGATCATCGCCCCGCTGCGGGATAACACCGGCAGCGTGCAAACGGCCAAAGTCGTCCTGGTTGGCAGCCCAACGAAGATACAGGCGCAAGCGCAGGTCACGGTATTGGAGATGGCGGATAACACACACTTGGAGCCCCCGCCCTGCTCCTGCCGCGCCTGGTGTCGGGTCAGGTGGAGGTGAGCGATGCCGAGGAGGTAGCCGTCAATGAGATTGAATAATCTCTCAGAATCAGCCGATGCCGTAAAATTGCCCCGTGCGAAACCTGTTATCCTGTCATTTTACGACTGGCTCAAAGTATACCCCTATACCAGCACTTTTTACATGCGCGATGAAGCTTCAATTGAACAGATCAACGCGCTGATTAAGGTGGTGCGCGGGTTGTCGAACTGCGTGTTAGGCAGCTACAGGATCGGCCATGAACAGTACACCATCCCGGATTATGTCGAACAGCTTAAAACGCTCACGCCGGAGGTTATGGGGACAAGGAAGTGGGTGATCGGCTACCGGGTGGAATATGGCTCGGCGCGCTCAGTCACCATCCCAGGGCGCAAACACGAATACACCCTGGCCGGACGTTATGGCGGTGGTCTCAAGGGAAGAAGCGATCTGCCGGATGCCGAGAATCCTGTCTGGCAGGAGTTTTGGGGACTGTTTAAAGTGATCTGTTGTTCCAGCGAGGGACAGCCTGTGCTTGACCTGGTAAAGCTGGATTACAGCAACGACAAGTGGCCGCCGAAAGGCTGGAAGAAAAGGCAGTAAAGCGATGACCGCGCCCTGCTCCTGCTGCGTCTGGTGTCGGGTCAGGTGGATGTGGGGGCGGTTAAGGTTGATGATATACTGGAGACACATAGATAGTGCAGGAGTCTGGTGAATGGCACAGGCAAGCGTGCAGGTCATCACAGCGGGCGAATTTCACGATATAGCGCAAACCACGGAGAATAAAGGCCGCCTGCTCGAATTGGTACACGGAGAAGTGGTAGAGAAGATGCCCACAGAATCTCATGGGAAACTCGCCGCGCTGATTGCATATTTTCTCCTGGCCTTCATCCGTCCACGCGGTATCAAAGCGCATGTGGGCGTGGAAGTGCGCCACGAAGCCCCGGACGATGCCTATAACAGCCGTCTGCCAGATGTATCGCTCCGCTTCAGCGATGCACCGCCTGTAGCCGATGGTGCGGTCGCGCAAATGCCCGATCTGGCGGTGGAAATCCAGTCACCGACAGACCGCCCTCATCAGATGCGCGAAAAAGCCCGTTACTACCTGCAAAAAGGCTCGCGGGTAGTGTGGCTGGTCTATGGGTCAGCCCATCAGGTGGAAATCTGCACGATGGATGCCCACGATAACCTTGTGATCGAGACTGTCGAAACTGGCGGCCTCCTCACGGCTGGCGCTGTCCTGCCGGAGTTCCACCAGCCGATAGATGATCTTTTCAGCGATCTGTAATACCCCTGCCCCACCATCCCGAACCGAAGACGCGCTCGCCCTGCTCCAATCAAGTCTGTGTCGGGTCAGGTGGATGTGGGCAGTTGAGATATCGATTGAGGACAAAGCATGAGTCAGAACCCCGACTCCGAAGATGCCCTCGAATCTGCTGTGATGGACACTCTCGCCTCGCTGGGTTATGAGGTGGTCAATGCCTACGATGAGATCAGCGGCAGTCGGCAGTTAGGCAGGGAAACGCTGGATGAGGTCGTCCTGGTGTCGCGCTGGAACGGCTTAATCCCGCTGTGCCGCTGTACTACGAAAATCGCATCCCCAAGCTCCAACTCACCAATGACCAGCTCAAGCACATCTCTCAGATTGAACACACTCGTCATCGCAGCCTGAACAATTTCTTCGTCAATCTCATGGCTGGATTGATCGCCTATTGTCGTCGGCCCGTTAAGCCATCTGTTCGCCTTGATCCGGCTGAGTACCGGTCACTCGTGGCTACCATCTCATGAGCCGCCTTATCCATAATTCAGGTTATATGATGTACCCCTCTGCTTTACCTCCTCTTCTGTCAGCCGGTTGCCCCCAGGCCGTTGGCGATAGCGTTTACCGACAGCAGCAGTTGAGTCAGCAGCGGCTCGGCGTGTGCATCGCCGGATGGAAGCTGCCGCCATTCTCGCAGCAGCGCAATCTGCCGGTCATGCAGGTGTGCCAGCGGCTCACGGCGCAGCGCAATCATCTGCTGCACATTCGGGCGGCGCTCGGCCAGCGGCCCGCCATAGATCACTTCCAGCACCGCACGGGTGCGTACCAGCTCCGCCAGAATAAAATCCATGATCGGCGTGCGTACCTCCGTCTGCGGCATCAAGTCTGCATAACGCTGCATCAGGTCGGGGTCGGCCAGCATAACATTAGAGGCTACGCTGCTGATGAGGTAATGCAGCGGCGGCCAGTCAAATGCATGAGCGCGGAGCGCGGCGAAGTCGTCCGGGCGCTGCTGGCGCAGATCATCCAGCACTGTCCCCACGCCATACCAGCCCGATAGGAAAAAGCGCGCCTGGCTCCAGCTAAAGACCCAGGGAATCGCCCGCAGATCAGCCAGGGTATGCTGGCCGCTGCGCCGCGTGGGGCGCGACCCGATACGGCTGGACTCGATCACGTCGATGGGGGTGGCCTGCCGGTAGAACTCGACAAAGCCGGGGGTTTCCAGCAGCGCCCGATAAGTTTTGTAGCTCGCCTCCGCCAGTGCCGTCATCAGCGCATCCAGCCCCGGCTGATCCGGCTCGCCCAGGTGTTTTTGCCGTGCCGATGCCCGTGTTACTTCTGATAGCAGAAGTTCCAGATTGTGCATGGCGGTGCGGCGGTTGGCATACTTGCGGGCGATGATCTCGCCCTGCTCCGTCAGCCGCAGATCACCA
>JBGSXK010000176.1:0-3242 GCA_041751455.1 Anaerolineae bacterium | reverse complement strand
TAAATAATAGGCACTACCGCCCATTTGCAGTTTACCCGGATAAAAGTTGTACAACAGAAATGCCAGCGCCGCGCCCATTAAGGCCAGAGGCAGCAGGCTTACGCTGATTTGCGCAGGCTGCACCCGAAAGGCGCTGTTAATAAACAACATCACCCCCGCAATGAACGCAACCCCCCCGGCTAACCCATCCATACCGTCCAGCCAGTTTACTGTATTTGTCATACCCATCATCCAGAAGTAGCTCAAAGCGACGGTGATGATAAAAGGCCAGGCATCAGTCTGCTGCCCGGTCAGGGGATTATTGAAGTATTCAATGAAAATCTGAAAACTAATGGCGATCCCAGTAGCGAGTGACTGAGCGATAAACAACGGCAAATAAGGTAGCTCAAAAATGTCATCAAGAATGCCGGTAATAAAAATTACCAGACTGCCTAAAATCAGCCCTGTCAGGCGAACAGCCTCGTAGGGATCCATACGAGGGACAGGCAGTAGTTGCGCTGCCAGAATGGTGATTGTAAAACCCCCAAACAGCATCAGGCCGCCCAGCTTGGAAACGTGCCGAAAGTCTCCCTCTGTCTGACGACGGCCTCCAGGCCTGGCCGCAATCTGAAAACGTCGTCCCAGCCAGATTGCCAGCGGCCCCAATGCTAACGCGATACTGAACGACAGCACAAAGACAATTATAAAGGGCAGGTAATCAGCCAAACAGCACCTCATGTGCCAAACTGACGATCACCTGCATCGCCCAGACCGGGCACGATAAAACCAATATCATTCAAGCGCTCATCAATCGCGGCCACATGAATGGGTACATCCGGGTGCGCTGTCGAGAGGCGCTCTACGCCTTCCGGCGCAGCAATCAACCCCAGAAACTTGATTCGCTCCACTCCCCACCGTTTCAGAATATCGACTGTGGCCGCAGCAGAGCCGCCCGTCGCCAGCATCGGATCCAGCACCAGACACACTTTCACGGTGGGCGCAGTAGGCAGCTTATTATAATATTCCACCGGACGCAGTGTATGTTCATCCCGGTATAAACCAATGTGCCACACCTGCACATTCGGCAGCAGTTCCATCACACCCTCAACCAGGCCTAACCCGGCACGTAAAATAGGCACCAGACCTATGGTGTCTTCTGTTTTATGCCCCTGCGCGAGTCCCATAGGAGTCGTAACAGGCGTAGACGACAATCGCAAATCCTGCGTGGCTTCGTAACATAGCAGTAAAGCCAGTTCGCGAACTAACTCTCGAAAAGAACGGTGATCAGTATCTTTATCACGCAGCACGGTGAGCTTGTGCAGCGCGAGGGGATGCTGTGAAACATGCACCTGGCTCATGGTTATAATTACCCCTCCTGAAATCCGTGCCGATTGTAAACCCGTCCCTTTGGCAAAGCAACCTTTCCACCCTCCCTGACCTCCGTTATACTGATAGAACATATAAGTCACTTCCTGGAGCAAAACCTATGTCCGATGACGGACGGCTTATCAGTGGGGCCACCCGCCGCGATGATCGCGAAAACATCGCCCTGCGCCCCAAACATCTGGATGACCTCATAGGCCAGGATCGTCTGCGCGAAAATCTGCGTATCATCATTGAGGCCGCCAAAGTTCGAAAAGAGCCCATCGACCATATCCTGTTTTATGGCCCGCCCGGCCTGGGCAAAACCTCCCTGGCGCATGTCATCGCTAACGAAATGAGCGCAAACATTCGCATCACTGCCGGGCCATCCATCGAACGGGCTGGTGATCTGGCCGCAATCCTCACCCATCTTAAGCAGTTTGACATTTTGTTTATTGACGAAGTGCATCGCCTGGGCCGTGCTATTGAAGAAGTGCTTTACCCAGCAATGGAAGATTTCGTACTGGATATTGTGATAGGCAAAGGCCCGGCAGCGAAAAACGTACGCCTGAACTTGCCACGCTTCACCGTCATCGGCGCGACAACTCGCCTCGCCCTTCTGGCTGGCCCGCTGCGGGATCGTTTTGGTGCACGCTTTCGACTGGATTACTACGACCAGGAAGCCCTGGAGCATATTGTTAATCGTGCCGCCAGGATGATGAATGTTGAAATCAAGCCAGAGGGCACGGCAGAAATCGCCCGGCGCTCACGCGGCACACCTCGTATTTCCCTGCGCCTGCTACGCCGTGTGCGCGATTATTCACAGGTGCGGGCACAGGGTGTCATCACCGGCCCTGTAGCCGGAGAAGCGCTCGCGCTGCTGGATATTGACCATCTGGGGCTTGATGATGTGGATCGCCGTCTGTTGATGGCGATCATTGACAAGTTCAGCGGTGGCCCTGTGGGCCTGGATACGATTGCGGCCTCGATCAGTGAAGACAGCAGTACCATCATGGATGTCTACGAACCTTATCTGCTCCAATTGGGTTTTCTGGATCGCACCCCGCGTGGCCGGGTGGCAACACGCCACGCTTACGAGCATATGGGCATCCCCTATCAGGATCATGGGGATAATAACAACCAACCCTCGTTATTATGAGAGTTAAAGACTATGGATTTACAAAACATTGGTCGAGCGCTGATTGTCGCAGGGATTGTAATCATCGTTCTGGGTGGAGTTCTGTTATTGTTAGGCAGGTTGCCTTTCCTGAGCAACATTGGCAATCTGCCCGGTGACATCCGGGTTGATGGACAGGGCTTTAGCTGTGCGATTCCTGTTGTGAGTATGATTCTCATCAGTGTCTTGCTCACCATTGTGCTCAATATCATTATCCGCATCATCAACCGCCCATGAATCTCAGCGATTTTAATTATGACCTGCCGGAATCGTTTATCGCGCAAACACCTGTCGAGCCACGGGATGCAGCACGGCTTATGGTGGTTGATCGACAAACGGGGGCCGTGACGCATCGTGTTTTTCGTGATATTGGTGAATATCTCAATCCGGGTGATGTGCTGGTACTAAACCAGACTCGTGTCATCCCTGCTCGCCTGCCAGCTATCAAAACCAATACAGGTGGCACAGCAGAAGTGCTGCTGCTGCGCCAGGTCAATGAGCGACAATGGAGGGCGCTGGTAGGTGGCAAGCGTATCGGACAGGGGGCTTCTCTGTCTTTCCCTCGCACCCAGATCACAGCAACTGTACTCGAAGTTCTGGAAGGTGCAGAACGCCTGCTTGAATTTAGCCAGCCTGTCCAGGATTTACTGGTTGAACTGGGCGAGATACCTCTCCCCCCTTACATTCACACCCGCCTGGAAAATAAAGAGCGCTATCAGACGGT
>JBGSXK010000175.1:0-2786 GCA_041751455.1 Anaerolineae bacterium | reverse complement strand
TCCAGAAAGATAGTTAGCCCCTTACGTGCCATTTCATGGCTATCCGCCACTAATACACGAACAGCTCTTTTTATCATTTCAATTTTTCCTGTAGCTTCATTATACATTGTAGCCGATTACTTCAGAAATACCTAATCAATTGTTACTCTTACTTGCGGTGCGGATGAGCAGAATAATCTCAGACAGGGGGACATTTTTTCTGATGTAACCTTTGGCTCCGGCCTGCACAGCTTCCGCGATCTGAGCCAGGCCATTTGAACCCGTAAAGATAATGACGCAGATGAGCGGGTACTTTTGACAGATGAGCTGCGTGGCCCTGATGCCATCCATAATCGGCATATTGATGTCCATCAGGATGATATTGGGCTGCACCGTGTCACAAAAATTTACGGCTTCCTGCCCATTCGAGGCTTCTCCAATCATCTCCATATCGTCATAGGATGCCAACAGGGTGGTTAATCCCAGCCGTACAATATCATGGTCATCTACGGATAGTACCTGGATAAGCGGTTGAGTCGCCATAATATTCGTACTCACTGTAATCAAAGTTATCCTTATCTTAAATGAATCACTGTATATATTGTATTGGATTGTGTGATATGCTCATTCCAGGCTCATTTTTCTGCGCATAAGTTTTGAGCGTGTTTGTAAGCATACAATACCCTGTATACGTATTTACAAGCATGCTTTGAAGGACCGGGTATGGGTTTTGAGGAAGCCGGGAAACAGGGGTGCCCCTCAGATAAACAGCTTCAGCTTCTCGAAGTCCCTGCGCAGCACATCGCGCTGGCTGGCCGTATACAGCACCACCGCCGGGTGATACAGCGGCACGACATGGATTTCGCCATAACTGAGCTGCGCCTTCAGCAGCTTGCCATGCAGCTTGCTGATGATGCTGCGCTTTTCCGGCACATCCAGCTTTTTCAGCATGTACTGCATGGCGAAGCGCCCCAGCGTGACGATCACCGCGGGCTGGATAATCTCAATCAGGCGGTCGGCAAACGTGGCATAAAAGGCGATTTCTTCCGGCAGCGGATCACGGTTATCCGGCGCGCGATCCAGCAGGATATTGGTCAGGTACACATCCGCCCGCTTCAGGCCGATGCCCCGCAGCATCTCGTCCAGTACGTCGCCCGATGGCCCGCAGAACGGCTTGCCCGTTTCGGCCTCGGCCTTACCCGGCGACTCGCCAATGAACAGGATGTTCGCGTCCGGGTGGCCTTCCCCCAGCACCGGGAAATAGCGGTTTTCAACACGGTACGTGTACAGCGGCGACTCCGTCGCGCCCACCAGTTCCAGCCGCAGCGCCTTGAGCGCTTCTTCCTTAGCGCGCAGGACAGCGTTATCCCGCGCCTTCACCAGCCCGCGCTGCGCCAGTTCCACCTTGCGAATGCCATCCACCAGATTTTCCACATCCCGCGCGAAATGCCGGTGATGCAGCTCCATCGCGTTGCGCCGCGCCAGCACCGCGATCTCATCGGGCAGTTCCTTCGGCGTGGGCATCTGTGCCTGCCCCACCAGCACCGGAATCACCAGCTTGTTATGCTTGAAGGCGCTGGCGATCTCGATGCGCACGAAGTCGTTCCACTGGTCAAGCCGTCGCCGCCCCACGTCGTCCGTCATGCTCAGCCACTGCGGCCCGATAATCGCCAGCAGCACATCACAGGCCGCCACCGCCTCATCCAGCACCTGCACGAAGTCCGCGCCCGGTTCGATGCTGTTTACATCCATGAACACCTCATCCGGCGGGAAGTGCTGCGTCAGGTGGTCATACAGGCGGCCCACATAACCCTCGCTGTCCTGCCTGCGGTAATTGATAAAAATGCGGCTCATGGGCAATTCCTGATCTATAGCGGCATATCACTCTATTGTACTGAAGTTGTTTACTCTCGTGGGTTAAATTAACACGTGCATGTCCACTCAATACCGTTGTAGTGGCATAAGGCTGTAGCTTCAGGTGCTTTCCAGCATCACCTTGACCGCTTCATAAGTTGCGCCGGGGCCGGGCAGGTCATCCTGCCATAAGGTCGCCACATGCAGCGCGAGGCCGGGCAGCGCAGGAGTGCGATAATTCCCGTGCGTGTCCTCGGTCTGCCGGGCATAACGTCCATTTTCGTCCAGGCGGTAGAAGCGTGTTTCGCGGCGTAGGTGGTCAATAATCCAGTATTCCGGCACGCCACCTTTCTCGTACTCGATGAACTTCTCGCCATGATCGCGTTCGCCACTTTCCTCCGAAACCACCTCGATGCAGATGTCGGCGGGGCCATCCATGTAGGTGTCTTTCAGTTCGTGCGGATTGGTCTTAAGCACAACCATCAGATCAGGCTCGCGGCGGCGGTTGGGGAAGGCTTCCAGACGCATAACAAAAGGCGGAAGAAGTGTTCGGCCAATTGGCTTCAACTCAAAATACACGTCAAAGAAGGTTGCCAGATACTTAATAAGATTGTTATGCTCTAGTCCAGCCGGAGTCATTTTAATGACCACCCCCTCCACCCATTCGCAGTGCTGCGCGGCGTAACGCGCCATGTATTCTTCCAGCGAAACCCCGGTGGCGACCACCTCACCATGAATTGTGACCTGCGTCTGTTCGCCAGTGACCATGTGAATTATCTCCTCTGACCTGCCCCTATTGTACGTCATCCCCCGCAAAATCCAATCACCCCATGTTGAAATATCCAAACCCATCAAACACTTGACGAAATGAACATCCGTTCTATACTATAGGATACACCACAAAAGTGGAGGAATACAGATGCCTCATGTGAAATTCACCAAAAATTTGCAGC
>JBGSXK010000174.1:0-2919 GCA_041751455.1 Anaerolineae bacterium | reverse complement strand
TTATACGATAAAGGAGCGACTCTGACAGCCGCTCCATAACCACCCCTCATTAAAAATAGATTCAGCCCTGATGAACCGGGGCAACCCAGGCCTGCTGGCGTGCCCCCTCGTAAAAGGCTTCCATCACTGCGCTGCGTGCTGCTGCTTCCTCGGCACTCACCAGGGGCACATCTGCGCCGTTTACCGCATCGAAGAACAGGTCGAAAGCATGGGGCAGCGCTTCCGGCAGATCCGTCCACGCTGAGCTGCCATCCGCGTCTGGCACATGCACACTTGTAAAGTACAGGTCGCCATTCTCGACATACGCATGACCTTCTGTCCCGCTGATCACCACGCTCACCGGGTGCGCGACATCTACCCACCCAGCGGCCAGCGAGCCGATCACGCCGTTGCTGAAGCGCATTAATCCTTCACCTGTTTCGTCACAATCGCCATATCGCCCCGTCGTCACATCCACCAGGGCCGTCGCCTGGGCCACATCACCCAGCCACCACATCAGAATATCCAGCGAATGAGTGCCCAGGTCGCCAAACGCGCCCACACCTGCCTGCCTGACATCCGTCATCCACAGCCATTCAGTATCAAACCAGCCCTTCAATGACCCCGCATGACAGTTGGTATGTCGTATCCGCGTAATTTTCCCGAAGCTCCCCTTTTGAATCTGCTCTCGCAGGAACATATGCACCGGGTTGCCCCGCATGAAATATCCTGTCTGGAACAGCACCCCTGCCGCGTCAATCGCCTGCGCCATCGCATAGGCATCTTTCGCGCCCATGCCTAGCGGCTTTTCCACAAACAGATGTTTCCCTGCGGCAGCAGCAGGCAGCACCAGGTCTTCATGCCGGTCTGTCTCGGAGCAAATCACAACCGAGCTGATTTCCGCGTCAGACCAGATCGCGCTCAGGTCGCCCGTCACGGGCGCGCCCAGTTCCGCGGCATACTTCTGCGCCCGCTCCGCGTCATGATCCCACACCAGCTTGACCTGCACATCATCGCGCGCATTTAAACGTTTTACAAAACCGGGTGTGTGAATATGTGCACACCCCACCAGGGCTGTATACTGCACCTTAAAGCTCCTTAAGCTTATAAATTATAAAACATTTCGTAACTATAGCAGCATTCAGGTCTTGCCAGTAGAGCCAGCTTTTTTACGACTCCATTTCTGCTGCATCAGCCGGGGTCTGATACAGTGCCGCGCCCACACGACGGCCAGAACGGGGTGCTGGAGATGCCTCTTCCACCCTATACGCCGCCAGTTTATCCGCATCAAATGTGACGCATCCCGGCGCGTCATCCAGCAGAATCCAGCCGTCCACAATCGGGTTATTAATCTTCAGCACCGCGTCGCGCCCGGCGTTAAGCACCTCCATTGTGATATGATTGGGCACTGCTGCCGCCACGTGTGCCATCCAGTTCCCGGCACAGTTCATCAGCGAAACGGGCATCTCAAACGCAAACGCCAGTTCCGCCACCATCAGTGCCCCGGTGATGCCCCCAGCTCCGCTCCCCACCTGGATAATATCCGTCGCCTGGTTGGCGATCAAAAGACGATATTCATGCAGCTCGTCCAGATTTTCGCCTGTGGAAACCGCCGCCGTGATGCTTTCCGACACCCGGCGCAGCCCCTGATAATCCCACCGCCGTGCCGGTTCTTCCGCCCACAGCAACTCATAATGCTGCTCAAAATAACGGATGTGCCCAATCGCCTGCTTGGCCGACCAGTATTCATTCGAGTCGATAATCAGTTCCGGCTTTTTGCCACTTTTCTCCAGCGCGTCGTGCATGATACCAATCCGCCGCAAGTCATCCTCACGGTTCAGCCCCACCTTCAGCTTTCCCTGTGAAATACCTTTGGCCGCCATATCTTCATAGAACGCCCGCAAATCCTCATCATTCAGCGGCATATCCAGCCCGCTGGCATACGCCCTGACGCGCGGCGCTGACCCGCCCAGCGTCCGCCACAGCGGCTCATTGTTAATCTTCGCCTTCAAATCCCACAGCGCGGCATCAATCGCCGAAACCGCGTCCCCTACTACCCCGCGATTGCCCGCCTTAAAGACGTGATCGTTCATCTTCTGCCACAGGCCACGCACCCCACGCGGGTCTTCGCCTATCAGCAGATCACCCACCAACCCGTGAATATAGGCGCGCGCCCCCGGCCCAGACAGCGCACAGCCTGTGACTCCCTCATCGGTGTCAATAAACACTGCCAGCCCGATATTCCGCAGCCATCCCCGCGGATTATTGGCATCCCCCAACCTGCGCTTCAGGTCAAATTCATAATTTTGCGTTCGCACACCCGTGATTTTCACAAAAACCCCCTGCCCGTAAAAATTCTATACAACGAAGGGACACCCAACCAGGTGTCCCCCTGCCACATCAACGAGATTAACGCCGAAACACCGGGCGCACTAGTACCACCTTCACCCCTCGCGGAAAGTACGCAGCGTGTCCAGGTAATATTCCGGCAGACCAATATCGAAGCGCATCCCGTCCATCATCAGGCCCATAAAGCCATCTTCCTGCCGCAGCCTATCCAGTGCAGAGGTCAACTGGAACTCGCCGCGTTCCCGCACATTGTTGTCGATATGTTCTTCCAGATAATCGAAAATCTGCGGCTTGATGATGTACTGGCCGAAAACAGTCAGATATTCATCCTCCGCCAGCCCATTCACGCGTAGGTTCGCGTGGGCATAATCCACACTCGGCTTCTCGGCAAATTCTGTAATATGCAGTACATCGCCCTTCTCCAGCCAGACTCCCGTCACCGTGCCAAAATTGCCAATCTGACTTTCCGGCGTGACGCGCATCCCGATCACGCTTTTTCCATACTGGTTAAACGCATCCACAAGCTGCTGTGCGCAGGAACGCTCTCCCTCAGAGCGATAGATATGATCGCCCAGCATCAGCAGAAATGGC
>JBGSXK010000173.1:0-4182 GCA_041751455.1 Anaerolineae bacterium | reverse complement strand
CATAGTGTGCTGTGGCAGGCTGTCAAAGATGGTACGCTGCAAGCTGTCAGCACAGATCATTGTAATTTCTGGTATGAGGGCGGAGTTGGCCCGTGGCAGGAATGGGCAGAACAAAACGGCGGTAAAGACTGGGTGGCTTATGAGCAGCAAGACCGCTCCTACCGCCGCCCCGGCAAGGAACTGGGCACAGGCAACTTTGCCAAAATCCCCAACGGGATGCCCGGCCTGGAAGAACGTATGCTCGTACTCTGGGAGCATGGCGTAAACCAGGGGCGCATCTCACCCAGCCGCTTTGTCGAACTGCTCTGTACCAACCCAGCCAAAATCTTCGGCATGTACCCGAAGAAAGGCACGATTGCAGTAGGTTCGGATGCCGATATTGCCGTGTGGGATCCACAGCTGGAGCATACTCTCAGTGTCAGCAACACTCATATGCGCACCGATTACATCGTGTATGAAGGCTGGCAGGTCAAAGGCAAGCCGATACTGGTGTATCAGCGGGGCAGAAAGCTGGTCGATGGCGACCAATGGCTGGGCAGCAACGGGGGTGGCCAGTATATCCCCCGCCAGTCACACGCCCCGGTGCTGTAAGTATCACCCTGAAAGCTTAAGGGGACGCTTTTTGTGTCCCCTCCTGGCTGTCTTCTACAGGCCATTCGCAGTGAGCAGCCTGAAAAACAGGTCAGTATCAGGTAGAGTTTGAACATCATTTGTTATGAGTCTGACCAGGGTTAATCTTTGAAGCGGCCAGTTCCGAATGGCCTGCTTGACTCCTCCGCTTTCTCGTTCTACATTAGGCGTAAGCTGTTCCGGTTCTGTCTTTTGGCTGTTCGAAAGGTGTATCCGCGCGCTGCGCGACCCCTATGCTGACTTCCACACTTGATGATACTTTTGAGCGTCAGGGCTATCTCGTCGTTGAAGACATTTTCACCTCTGTTGATTTGCAGCCTGTTATCACTGACTATACGAATTTAATTGATGTATTAGCGTACCAATGGCATCACGAAGGCGTGATACCAGAAACCTACAGCGGCTTACCCTTCGGCCAGCGCGCCGCCGCCATCATCAGCCAGATTGATGAGTTCCAGTATCGTCATTTTGACATCGCGCTGCCCAACACCATGAAAAATATCACTGAAGAAACCCCTATACACCTCAGTGAAGGGATTTTTGATCTGCTCACCCACCCGCGCCTGCTCGATCATGTCGAGATGTTTATTGGCCCGGAGATTCTGGTAAATCCCATTCAGCATGTGCGCATTAAACCACCGGAACACCTCACCCGCGTACGCAGCAGTAAGCCCAGCGGACTGGTCACACGCACAGGCTGGCATCAGGATCAGGGGGTCGCCCGTCCTGAAGCAGACCAGACGCAGATGCTCACCGTCTGGGTTGCCGTCACTGATGCCACCGAGGAAAACGGCTGTCTGACAGTAATCCCCGGCAGCCATCGTAAAGGGCTGGTCACCCACTGCACTGCTGGCGGAGTCACGATCCCCGAAAGCCTGTTGGATTCCAATCAGGTCAGTGTGCCCATGCGCGCGGGCAGTGCCCTGTTCATGGACAGCCGCACCCAACATGCTTCGCTGACCAATCGCAGTGAAAGTATTCGGTGGAGTTTTGACCTGCGTTACCAGCCTATCGGCCAGCCCACTGGCCGCGAAGAGTTCCCTGCCACCATCGTGCGCAGCCGCGCCCACCCTGAACACGTAGTCACAGATTGGCGAGTATGGGCGGAGAGCTGGCTGGATGCACGAACCCAGTTGGCAGATCGGCCTATGATAAAATCGCACCGCTGGTCAGGTGATGATCCAGCCTGTGCTTAATTCCGGCATTTTGCACGAAGCATCTGCAAAAGAATTCGATTGCCTTGCACATTGACGGCAATTTGTTAATATAGCACAATCACTGCACGAATGAAGGAATAGCCTGTGGACACCATGAACAACACTGACACCCATATGACTGGTCCCACACCGCCGTAATCCGGGGGTTGTTTCTGTTATTTCTGCTCATGACATGACACCCCTCTACGGGGTGTTTTTATTTTCGCTCATAAAAACGGAGGATTTACGCTTGGTTTCACAAAAGATTGTTCAGGAAGGGCTTGACACACCGCAGTTCGCTGTACCCTCCACAAACCTCGTCCCGGTCAATACCTATCCGGGTACGATGATGGACATCCCACAGTCACGCATGTTCATGATCGCGGACGCGCTTAATGCTTATCGCCAGAAAAACGGTGCAGAGGCGCTCACTTATGATGCCTCACAGGGCGATGGAGGCAAAAGTTTGCCCGGTGTCCCTGTAGAGATTTTACAGCGTGCCGCCGAGCTTCAGATCAAACAGGGAACCGCTTATAACCAGCCGTGGGGTACTCCCCTGTTTCGCAAATCTGCCTATGAAAACTACTGGAAGATAGATTCTGCCTCTGGTTGGGGGCCAGAGAATATTGCCTTTGTACAGGGCGGGCGGGATGGCCTGCAAAAAGCCTACAGCGCCATGATCGCCCTGGGTAATCATGAAATTGGTGATGCGCTGGTGGTCTCACGGGTGCCCTGGATCAGCTACAACTGGGGGCCTTATGCGGCTGGCCTCAATGTGCTGCTGGCCCCTGGCGACCCGGACAAAGGCTGGCGCTATACCCCGGAAAGCATTAAAGCCAGTGCAGAATACGCCGCGCACGCCGGGCGTAAGGTGGCTGGCATTGTGATCACCTCACCAGACAACCCTACCGGGCGCACTATACCGCTGGAGGAACAAATTCTGCTGGCACAGACCGCGCTGGAAAGCGGTTATCCCTTTGTATTATTCGACTGGATTTATCACTGGGTCACAGACAACGGCCCGTCGGATATTAACATCGTCCTGCAAGCCTTCTCGCCAGAGAAACGGGAACGCCTGATTTTCCTGGATGGCATCACCAAGAGCCTGGGCGCATCTAATATCCGCAGCGCGCACCTGCTGGCCGGAAAAGCAGTGATTAAACATATCACCAACCTCGCCTCGCACGGGGTTACTCCCAGTTTCTATGCACAGGCTGTTGCCATTGCCGCCTATCAGATGGGCTTTGAAGAGGCTGCTGCCAGCATTATCCAGCCCACCAGCGAAAGCCGCAAAGTGCTGCGCGCCGCGCTGGAAAATAGTGATCTGCCCTTTATCATGGGGGATGGATATTATGCTTTTATCGATTGTGGGCGTTATATTGAGGCGGGCGGATTGAAAAACTCGGAAGAACTGCTCACCCACCTCGGTGAGAATCATGGCGTGGCGGTAGTGCCGGGGATGTACTTCTCCGATGCTGGCCTCAACTGGATTCGCTTCTCCTATGCCACCCCACCCACCTACACTGAAGCAGCTATCAAAAGGGTATTTGAAGGCCTTAACGCACTGGTATAAAGCGGTGGCTAATGCAGGGGCGTGGTAAAGCTGCCACGCTCCTCATTCTAACTCCTACCTCTATCCGCCAAGATAAGCTTCAATAATCGTTTCGTCGCGCTTCAAGGCAGCGGCAGTATCCGCCTGGGTGATATAACCCGATTGCAAAATATAACCCCGGTGGGCCACTTCCAGCGCCATAAGCGCGTTCTGTTCCACCAGCAGAATCGTCGTATCCCGATCTTTGTTCAGGTAAGTGATTACATCGAAAATCTGCCGCACCAGCAGCGGAGCCAGCCCCATCGAGGGCTCATCCAGCAGGAGAATATATGGGCGGCCCATAAGTGCCCGACCAATCGCCAGCATTTGCTGCTCACCGCCAGAAAGGGTACCACCGAGCTGCTTCTCGCGTTCTTTCAAACGCCCAAACAGGCTAAAGACATACTCCATATCCTGCCCAACCTCTGCCTTGTCCTTGCGGGCAAAAGCACCCATTTCCAGATTTTCGCGCACGGTTAAGCGGGTAAAAATCTTGCGGCCTTCTGGGGAATGAATTACACCTGCCTTGACGATCTCATGGGGCGGGGTGCGGCTAATATCCTTGCCTCTCAGGATGACGCGGCCTTCTGCCGCCGGGGTGATACCGCAAATGGTGTTGAGCGTTGTCGTTTTCCCTGCTCCATTCCCGCCAATAAGCGTGACAACTTCGCCTTCCTCTACGCTCAGGGAAATACCCTTCAGGGCATGGATTTTGCCGTAATAGGTGTGAATGCCCTGTACTTCCAGCAGGCTCATAATGCCGTC
>JBGSXK010000172.1:0-5963 GCA_041751455.1 Anaerolineae bacterium | reverse complement strand
AGGGCAACCGCGATAAGATGATCGAGACCTACTATAAGGTCGAGGAACTGGCGATGGGCGAGGTGCAGGCCGACCCCGATAACTACTGGGCCAATGCCGACCTGCTCACCTCACGGCTGGCGCTGGGCAAATACGACGAAGCTCAGAAAGCCCTGCAGGCGCTGTTCATTACGGCCCCATTGGATTCTTCGTGGGCGCTGGACAGCCAGATGGACACCATGAACCGTCTGGCACAGGCCTTGGAACCCGAAAAAGCGGCGGTGGTACACGAGTTTATCGAGCGCATCCGCGAGTTTGCCGAGGAAGCGCGCCGCAAGCATGAAGAAACCATCGAAAAAGAAACGCAGACCCGCATGAAAACGGTGCAGCTCAGCAACGACCCCCTTGTGGGGGATTAGCGGGTGGTTCGTGCGGCAAACAAAACCTGGAAAAGTGAATAATACTGTAAAGTCTCTGCTTTTGCTGTTAATCACTGTAACTGCGCTGGTATTTGTTGGCTTAGCAGGTTCAAGTCTATCTCCAATGATACCTATATCCTGTCCTGCTCTGTTAAGCCAACCAACAATCTCATCCCAAGCCACAAAAACGCCCATTACACAAAGCAACATCGCCTTATTAAAATCAGATTTTGTTTTACAAGGTAACCTTCCTGTTACCGATATTGCATTCACTCCCAATAGCAACCTTTTGATTTCAGCAGGGAATGAAATTCAGATGTGGGATTTGGAAGACTATACTAAAATCGGTGTTTTTCGAGGACATACAGAACAGATTTTGAGCCTTGCTGTAAGTCCAGATGGCACGATGTTGGCCGCAGGAAGTCGGGATAACAGCGTACGACTATGGAACTTAACTTCTTCGGCAGAAATCGTCGCCTTGCAGGATTTTACACAGGATATATATAAGGTTTTATTCGATTTAAGCAGCAGTAAGTTAATTACCGCCAGCAGTCAGGAATACGCACTGACGCTATGGGATATTTCTGATAGTACCCTGAGCAATAATCTGCGCAGCAACAGCATTACAGATAGCATGGCGCTTCATCCTTCCGGGGGGTGCCTGGCTATCTCAGAAATGCCCAGAGGGGCAACAGGTGGGAGGCTGATAAAGCTAATTGATCTCGAAACAGGCAGAGAAGAAACTTTCCCCAAAACATATCAGGGAGATATCACTACAGTCGTGTTCAACCCCGATGGGAGCCGGCTGGCGAGCGCTGGTTTAGATGGAACTGTCCGCTTGTGGGATGTCGCCAGCAGAAATCAGTTGTCGGTATTCAAGCACACATCAAGTGTGAATAGCATCGCTTTTAATCCTGCTGGCGATATGCTGGTGGCGGCTGTGGGTGATCTGGGCGGCGAAGGGGATAACAATATAACGCTCTGGGATATAGAAACCGGATTACAAGAAGGAAAACTGAGCGACCATAGCAATATGGTGAGTGCAGTGGCATTCAGTTCAGATGGAGATTTACTTGCATCAGCGAGTTATGACGGCACTGTACGAGTATGGTCAATTTATAACGAAAATTGAAAAATCAGTAACACGTGGCAAAACAAAGGGCGCAGACTCTGCTTAGATGCCTGCGCCCCTCTAACCCCTACACCCCGTAAATATCCCCGAACTTGCGCTGGAGGTAATCCATGTAATCGCGCGATTGGATGCCGTCGCCGGTGACGCGCCGCGTCAGTTCGTCGCCCGTGTATTTGCGCCCGTGCTGGTGGATATTCTTATTCAGCCAGCCCAGCAGTGTATCAAATTTGCCGCTGGCGATCTCGTCCGGGAGGGTGGGATGATCGGCCAGCGCCTGATTGTAATACTGCACCGACAGCAGGTTGCCCAGCGCGTAAGTAGCGAAATAACCCATGTATCCCGCTGACCAGTGTACATCTTGCAGCACCCCCAGCGTATCATTGGGCGGGGTGATGCCGAAGAACGCCTCAAAGCGCTCGTTCCATTCTTCCGGCAGGTCTGTCGGCTTGACCTTGCCGCTGATGATGTCTGTTTCCAGGTCGAAGCGCAGCATGATGTGCAGGTTATAAGTGGCCTCGTCCGCCTCGACACGGATAAGTGACGGTTCCACCTTGTTGATCGCTTTATAGAAAGTCTCCAGGTCAACCCCCGCAAGCTGCGGGAACTCTGCCTGAAGCTGTGGCAGCGCCCATGACCAGAAGCCCCGGCTGCGCCCGACGATGTTCTCCCACATGCGCGACTGTGACTCATGCACCGCCAGTGAGGTCCCGCCCGCCAGCGGCGTGTGATCCAGTTCAGCCGCGCTGCCCTGTTCATACATGCCGTGCCCGGCCTCATGCATCATGCCGAACAGCGCCGGGTTAAGAAAATCATCTTCAAAACGGGTGGTGATGCGTACATCATCGCGCGAGAAATGGGTACAGAAGGGATGTACCGCCACATCCTGCCTGCCGCGCTGGAAATCAAACCCGAATTTTTTGACTGCATACAGTGCGAATGCTTTTTGCTTGTCACGGTCAAATGGCTGGTGCAGTACAGCATCATCCACGCGGTCTTTGTGCTGGCTGATGGCCGAGATCAGTTCGACCAACTGCGGCTTATGCCCGTCAAAGATGTCTTTGACCTGCGCGGTAGTCATGCCCCGCTCATACTGGCCGAGCAGCGCATCATACGGGTGTTCCTCATAACCCAGATGCTCCGCCGTTTGCAGCAGTAGATCCACAATCTGCTCCAGCGAGGGCAGGAAGGCCTGAAAGTTGTTATCCTGCCGCGCCTTCGCCCACACCTCATGCGCCAGCGTGGTAGTATGGGCGATCTTCGCCACCAGTTCGCTCGGCAGCTTGACCTGCTCGTCATAATCCTGTCTCACCACCCGGATCAGGCTGGCCTCTACCGAGTCGTAATCCATCCCCTCGGTTTCGTGCGCTGCGTCTTCCAGCAGGCGGGCGGTTTCATCGCTGACGAACATCTCATGCGCCAGCCGTGACAGCGTGGTGAGCTGGGCGGCGCGTGCTTCGGCTCCACCGGGCGGCATATGTGTCTGCTGATCCCATCCCAGCACGGCAGCGGCACGATTTAAATTCTGGGTATCTTCCAACCGCTTCACAAGTTGTTGGTATTTTTCAGTCATAATGAGTTTCCTGAAATGATAAGCAGCGAGCTACTCAAGACTAACGGCGATCACCGCTTTGCGCTAGAGCCGCCTGTTAAGAACCTTCCGTTGATTGCCGACTGTTTCAATGGCATAATCAGATATTATTCCAGTGTGTTCCAGGTTGAAGAAAGTGATTGTTCTATGATGGAAGAAAACAGCACATCTGCGTTGAATGTCCTTGTCACCAGCACAAGTGATGGCCTGGGACGTGAAGTTGTGCGCCAGTTGGCCGCGAAGGGTTATCAGGTCAGTGCTGTGACCGACAGCGCGGCAGGGGCGGCACTGGTACGGCAGGACGGCGGGCTGCCTGTATATTGTGACATTTACCGCGCAGGTGAAATCGCCAGTGCGCTCAGAATGACCCAGGCCAATGTCATGATTCACACTGCGCCGCAGGGCTTCAACACCTTTGCCCCGCATAACCCTGATTGGAATGAGTACAAACATCTGTTGACCGGGGGCACGGCGGCACTGGTCCAGGCAGCAGAGCAGGCCGGGGTTGGTTTCTTGGTACACACCAGCTATGCTTTCCTGTATGGCGATAAACATGGTGAGTGGGTCGAGGAAAGTACCCCACTGGCGAAGGGGGATGAGCTTTTTGCGGCAGCGGCACAGGCCGAGCAGCGAGTGCTGCATAGCAGCGTACCCACCTGTGTCCTGCGTGCTGGTTATCTCTACGGGGCCGAAAGCACCCACTTTATCGCCCTGCGTGACGCACTGCACAGCGGAGGATCGCTGACGTTGGGCGATAATCATGCGCTGGCAAACTGGGTACACACAGCAGACCTGGCAAACGCCTGTGTGCTGGCGGCAGAGCAGCAGCCCGCCGGGGAAATCTTCAACATTGTGGACAATCAACCCGCTGCTCCGGGCGCATTTGCCGACCATTTCGCCGAACTCTACGGTGTAAAACATCCTGGCCGCCAGCGTATGCCACAGCTTCTGGCACAGATCATGGTGCCGGCCACACAGCGGGCACTTCTGGAAGTCTCTGCAAAGGCGAAGAATGATAAGGCCAGCGCACAACTCGGCTGGCAGCCCCGATATCCGAATTTCCAGGCTGGTCTGGAGCAAATTCTCCTGGCCTGGCGGGCGCACTCTTAAGGCGGACGATGCTTAAAGCAATTCTTTTTGATCTTGATGATACGCTCATTGATTGGAGTAACTCCGATCAGGAATGGGAAGTGCGCGAACGCGAACTCATGCGTGGCGTATATGATTTCGTACGCGAGGAAGTTCACCCACTGGACGATTTTGCCGGTCTGCTGGCGAATTTCACACTGTATACCCGGCGCGCCTGGGAAGATGGACGCAACAGCCTGCGCGCTCCCAATATAGGCCGCGTCATTAAGGACGCGCTGATCGCGTCGGGTGTGCCACCCGAAGCCGTGGATGAGCAGCGTTGTTTGGAAGCCTATCTCTGGCGTGCGGCAGCAGGCGTGGTGGTGTTCCCAGATGTCCCCCCGTTTCTGGACTTACTGCGGGAAAACAATATTAAAACCGGCATCGTCACCAATGCTTACCAGCCCATGTCCCTGCGCGATCTTGAACTGGCCGATTTTGCCCTGCTGGATTATTTCCCTGAATGCCGCATTTCGGCTGCTGACGCGGGCTTCCTGAAGCCGCACCCAGCCATCTTTGAGCATGCGCTCAGGTGCGTCGGCACACAGGCCAGTGAAACAGTGTTTGTTGGTGATAATCCGGTCGCGGATGTGGCCGGGGCACAGAGTGTGGGGATGCAGGCCGTGCTGCGTGTGACTCATCCCACCCCGCCCATGCTCAGCGGTCTGATCGTGCCCGATCACGCCATCAACAGTTTTGACGAACTCCCTGAAATTCTGGATAACTGGTTTCCTGGCTGGCGCTGATGCTGACAACGAATATACTGCCTGTTTCTGACCATAACCTGATCCTGACCGGCTACACTGGCCCTTACCAGCCGCTCATCGGACGGCGCATCGCCCAGTTGCTGCATATGCCCTATATCAATATCGAATGGCAGGTTGAGGAACGCGCTGGCTTGTCCCTGGATGAGATTCGGACACGTTTCGGTGAATCGCACCTGAAGATGCTGGAAAACGAAGTGATGCAGGAGGCCATCCTCAATCGTAATGCGGTGATCCGCATCAGCGGGCATGTCTTGCGGCACAACCGTCGTTACGAGCGCTTTCTGGAAACTGGGCCGATCATCTGTCTGGTGGCCGAACTGGATTCAGTCTTGCAGGGTTTGCATCTGTCGCTGGGCGCGCGCTATCACAACCCGGCAGAGCGCGGGCTGGCATTGGGCCACTTGCAGCGCGAATGGGCGGCGCGCAGCCTGCCCGGTATCCTCGAAATCAACACCACCTACATGACCGAAGACGATATTGTAGAGGCGGTGATCCGCGAGTGGCAGGCGGTAGTGGTCTAGCGGCGGGCTGCACCGTAGACTCTCACCCTGTTCGGCGCTATACTGCTGGCGGGGGAAAACAACCAGTGAGGTTGTCACGATGTCGGAAATTATGCAGTTTGTGCCTGTGCTGATTGTGGGCTTTGCCGCGTCGCTGGGACTCACGCCGCTTTCACGCCATATTGCGATGCGTCTGGGCGTGGTCGATAAACCCAACCAGCGCAAAATCCACCTCGATCACAAGCCGCTGATGGGCGGGCTGGCGATTTACGCGGCGCTGGCGCTGGCCTTGCTGCTGTTCAGTCCGCCGCGCCACCTGCGTGAGTTCGGCGCGATGCTGGCAGGGGCGGCGGCGCTGGCGCTGGTCGGGCTGGTGGATGACCGTTACGGCCTGTCGGCGCGTACCCGTATTATCGTGCAGATTGTCGCCGCGCTGGGCCTGGTGCTGAT
>JBGSXK010000171.1:0-4119 GCA_041751455.1 Anaerolineae bacterium | reverse complement strand
CATCATTTCTGCGCTGTCCACATCTGTGTCGCCTCCCATGCCCGACATCATGCCCATCATGAACATTGCGCCGAAGAAGTCGGACTCTACCAGCTTGGAGATGTCGAGGCTGGTGGTGAAGTGCGCTGTATCGACACCATTGACGGTTTCGTTAGCGCCACGGTTCATGACAATAAAGCCGGAAGTCATCAGTTCATCGGCCCCGCTCATCATCGCACCCATATCCGCGCCACCCATCACGTCGCTGGGGTCACCACTCAGCAGGTCTGCGGGGTCGATTGGCAAACCACTGGCACCCATCACGTCGGAGAACATATCTTCCAGACGGCCACCCTGCCAGCCTTCGTCACTGGTCAGGTCGTTGGCATAGAGCATGCCATCCACAATACGCAGCTCGATGTTCACAGGAGTTTGGGTGCCTTCTTCGGTGCCACTGCCCGCGATCGTAATCAGCGCCAGAGGTTCGCCGTTGGCATCCATCCCCACCAGTCCCGTACCGGACAGGTCAGCAGTTGCTTCGGCGCTGGTAAAGGCCACTGTAAAGCTAAAGCTCAGCGAGTCGGCGGCGGCCATACTGCTGGCTTCGTTCCCGGCGGTAAACAGCGCGTAATCATCTGCACTGAGGCCAAAGGTAGTGTCCTGCGCGACTGCCGCGGGCACCAGCGCCAGCAGCAGGGCCAGAACTATAAAAAGAAATGTCATACGTGCTTTCATTGAGATTTCAAGCTCCATATCAAAAATAAGCGCTTTTCTCAGTGTATTGACAGCACCAGCGCCTGTCAATCGAAAAGCCTTAAGAGAAGCCCCATAGATTGGGGGTCTCAGGATTTTTATTTTTGTTAACGCATCAGGCATTCATGACCGTACGTGGCAGCGTAAAGATAAACGCCGCGCCATGCCCCGGTGTGCTTTCCACTTCTATGGTCCCCTCATGTGCTTCCACCAGCCCGCGCGCAATTGCCAGCCCCAGCCCGGCCCCCCGCTGGCCGTCACGGTCACGGGTGCGGGCACGCTCCCCACGGTAGAAGCGGTCAAATACATGTGGCAAGTCCTGAGACTGGATACCCTCGCCGCTGTCCTTCACTGTGACACGCACCATCTCTTCCACACGGCGTGCCTCCAGCAGCACCGCGCCGCCTTCCGGCGTGTGGCGAATCGCGTTGGTGAGCAGGTTATAAAGCACCCGTTGAATTTTAGCCGGATCAATCTCTACAGGATCCACTTCCGGGCTGACTTCCCCACTCAACTGCACCCGTCGCCGCTCAGCTAATGCACGCAGCGCCGCCAGTGTGTCCGACACCAGATCGCTAAAAGACGTGCGCTCACGCTTCAAGTCCACATGCCCGGTATCAATCTGTGACAGCTCAAACAGGTCATCAATCAGGCTGTTGAGGCTGTTAATCTCTGCCTGAGCTGTGGCCAGATAACGATGGCGGGTCGCTTCGTCCTGTACCACACCATCAGCCAGCGCATCCACCACCAGCCGCAGCGAGGACAGCGGTGTACGCAGGTCATGGCTCACCCACGCGATCAGGTCACGCCGCGCCTGTTCCAGCCGCGCCCGCTGCTGTGCAGCCTCCTGCAAGCGGGCGCTCATGCTGTTAAACGCCGCGCCCAGCCCGGCCAGCTCGTCAATGCCAGCCACCTGCACCCGTGTACTTAGGTCGCCCTCGGCCAGCCGCCCTGCCCCCGCCACCAGTACATTAATGCGCTCGTTCAGCGCCCGTGCGATGAAGTAGGCACAGCTTACCGCTGTCCATCCAGCGAACAGCAGCAGCACCAGGTTCAGATTGACATCGTGATATTCGTTAATGAACATGGCTTTTGCCAGTATCCACACATTAAAAAAGATCACGCCGATAGTCAGCGCCGTCACCAGTGTGAAGGCTGCGCGCAGGCTATGCAGGCGGTGTACCAGCCCTGAACGATAGATCAGGAAGGATACCAGTGTACTGATGCTGCCGGACACTCCCATCAGCAAAGCCAGTTGCAGTGCTTCTTCCGGCGGGGGCATCAACAATGGCACAGCAACCAGCAGCACCAGTACTCCCGCTGCCAGCCAGACACCGGCCAACGCCTGCCCCACCCGCATCCAGTATTCGTTGATGCGCCTCATTCGTACCTCCTGCTGTATCTCACAGTTTTGTTCATTGTTCGCCCCCAGAAATGAGTTACAATACACACACGGGCATTTCATAAAAAATTAACAGTCGTGGACGACCACACACCTAATATCTGGCAGTTGCAGGCCAAATCAGACATTGACGGCCTGGTCGCCGCGCTGGAACACAGCGCGCCGGACATCCGTAAGCGTGCCGCAGCAGCGCTGCGGACGCTGGGTGCTGTCCAGGCACTGCCTGCCCTGGAAAAATGTGTGGCGCTGGAGCGTGATGCCAGTGTCCGCGCCACGCTGGCCGCAGCGCTGGAGAGCCTGCTGGCGGAGCAAGGCCCTGTGCGCCGCGCCGAGACCCGCCGTCTGGTCGAGCAGCTTAAGAGTGAAGACCTGGGTCTGGTCATCAAGGCCGCGCGCGGGCTGGCTGCCATTAAAGACAAGACCGCTGCTGAAGCGCTGGTGCTGGTCTTTCATAATGGTCATATGCCCCCCAATGTGCGACTGGCCGCCGCCGAAGCGCTGATTGAGCTGGAAAGCGCCCCGGCAGTGGTGACTCTGCTGGCCGCCCTGCGCAGCAAGGAGGGGGCTATTCGCCGCAACGCTGCCGCGGTACTCGGCCAGCTTCAGGCGGAATGGGCTGTTGAGCCGCTGGCGGAGTGCCTGCGCGATGAACAGGAATTTGTGCGGCGTACCGCACGCGCCGCGCTCAAGCGCATTGGCACCTCGGAAGCGCTCCGCAGGCTGGAAGTTATCGAGAACGCCGCGCCGAACTCGGCAGCACTCATCACTAACCGGGCCAAAACTGCCCGCCTGCCCGATACGCAGCCGCTCAATGCTGATGCGGTAAATGGCCGCCAGCCGACCCAACCTGCTGCCCCAGAGTCCCCCACTACCGTCACCTCTTCCACCACCGAATAAGCGCTTTTTGATCAGCTTACGTCATAAATCTTAAGTTTTTCTTGCTCCACTCAGTCTGCAGGCCACCCGCCCTCAACGTTCACCATGCTGGTAGCGCTATTCTCCTGCTGGATATATACTACGTCATTATCGCACCACACAGGGGTAGCAGACGATGCGCAAATCGGCATTTGCAGCGCTGTTAATCATGCTCAGCTTGCTGATCGGAACGGTCACAGCCCAAGGGGCAGAAATCCTCGTCAACCGTGACAACGTAAATATACGTCTGTTCCCGGCTATTGGCGCGGAGGTGATTGGCTTCGTGGATGCGGGTTTTCGTGCCCCGGCCACCGGGCGCAGCCCGGATAATGAGTGGATTCGTATCGACTTTAACGGCGAAGAAGGCTGGATCGGCTTCCCAGTAATTAATCTTTTTGGCGATATTAACAGCCTGCCGGTTGCCGACCCACGTTCCATCCCCTACGGCGGCTTTGAAAGCCCGCGTTCTGGCTTCACCAATGCTGACAGCCCTATCAGAGGGCGGCTGGCGCAAAGTGGGCTGCGGGTGCGTGCTGGCCCAAGCCGTGCTTATCCTATCCTGGCCAATGCGCCCCGCTATACCGTCATGCCGCTGACCGGGCGCACCATCAATAACCAGTGGTTGCAGGTCAATTTTGAGGGCACTCTGGGCTGGATTGCGACCCAATATGTGGAACTACAGGATGGCGCGAGTATCGTCAGCCTGCAAATCGATGGGATCGTGGCCGATTCGCAGATTCCTTCTGCCAGCACGGCTGAAAGCTATAATGCGACTCTGGCCTTTTTGCTGGATCGTGTCAATCTGGCGCAGCCGTCGCTCGATGCTATTCGCGGCACATGGACGAATGTGGCTTTGGGCGGGGAATCCGCCTGTGGTAATTACCCGGCGCGCCCCACCGATTACAATATCCCCAACCCACTGCTGGCGGCCTTCTATCCCACACTGGAACCGCTGCAACGCCTGTTTAACGACGCGATGAGCAATGTCCGACTGGCGATTGACCTGTGGCTGGATGTATGGGGCCGACCGCAGCCGCAGCGGGGAGTTGTGGGGCAGGCGCCTGTCGAAG
>JBGSXK010000170.1:0-8698 GCA_041751455.1 Anaerolineae bacterium | reverse complement strand
AGCGGCGGGCTTTCGGGAAGATCGGTTGGAGTGGGCGGCACAATTTCCACCTGGGCGATAGTCGCCGTGACAGCAGGGGCCTGCGTGGGAATATCTGTGGGTGTGATAGGCTCCGGGGTCGCGGTAATGACCTGTACTACTGCGGTGGGTGATGGCCTGCCGGGCATCCCTTCGACATCCAGCACCAGGAAACCGGTTGCCACAGCGGCCAGCCCGACAGTAATCGAACAGCCAAAGCCCAGAATTGTACCCAGGACAAACCACTGCCATGCCCCCCCACCCGCACGGCGACTGCCGCCCAGCGAACCGTAATTTCTCGACATAGCGTTCTAATCTCCTCAAACCGAGGCATCATTTACAAATTTCGCCCGGCATTGTACCACATCCTGAAATGATGTGAACCATTGAACGCTATTATAAAATAATAAGACCCTGCAAGAGCAGGGCCTTATCAGGGATAAGTTAGGGATAATGACGGGTGAATGAGCAAGAAACGAAGGTTACATCGATGCGACTATGTTGGCGTAAGCATTCGTGATGCCGGGGCCTAAGATCAGGATTAACGCCATCATCGCCACCGCAACCATGATGAGCAGTAAAGCATACTCGACCAATCCCTGCCCACTCCATGTGGGATGAGGTTGAAGAAGTGTCCGCGCTGCGCGGGCAAAGAAGAAGAACATGAGACCCTCCGGTATTCATCGCCGCTCCCTGGCGGCGATGCCGCCCTCAATTGAGGAATAATTAATTTGCGGATTATCAATATTCTAATTATAGCACCTTTGTTAATTTATAATCCGAAATTTTCGTAAAAGTTTTTTCAGGCGCTGCTTGACAACCGATAGGCCAATCGTTACGCTTAGCCTTGAGTTTGGTGATATGAGGATTCCGTGTTGACCACGGTCAGTGTAACCAATTCTACCTCTTCCACCGATGGTATAAGGCCCGTAAACCTGCGCACCGACCTCGGCCCATTGGCTGACCTTATGGAACTGGTTTTTGCCGACAGCATGGATCAGGGTGGTATGGCGGCTGTGCGCGAGATGCGCACGCTCAGCCGCATGGGTGCGGGAATCGGTATGCTTCCGGGGATGAATGATCTGCTCCAGGGCATCCGGTTGGGTTATGTGTGGATCGCCGATGGCAGGCTGGTGGGTAATGTCTCAGTCTATCCAGCTCGCTGGCCGGGTGACAGCAGCAAGGACTGGATTATCGCCAATGTCGGTGTTCATCCAGACTACCAGCGGCAGGGCATCGCTACACAGCTTATGCGCGCCAGCCAGGACATGATCCAGCGTGAAGGTGGCCGTCTGGCGCTTCTCCAGGTGGATGCGGATAACGAAGGGGCACGACGGGTGTATCATCGGCTGGGCTTTATCGATGAGCGCGGCTGGACATTGTGGCGGCGCAGCAGTGCTGCGCGTACTCCTCCCCCCCAGGATTACCCTAATGTGCATATTTCCCGGCGGCGGCGCGGCGAGTGGCAGGCCGAATATGCCCTGGCGCAGCGCCTCCGCCCGCCAGAGAAGGGCGGGATAGGTTGGCAGCGTCCTCTGCATCCGCAGTTTTTCCATAAGCCGCTGTGGCGGCAGCTCGGCGAGTGGCTGAACATGCGCAGCAGCGAGCGTCTGGTGATCCGCAGCGAGGACGAGCAGCAGCTCCTGGCCGTGTTGTGGATTGAGGCAGGCCTGCTGGCAAGCAGTACACAGCTTACCCTGCTGGTTGCGCCGGAATATCAGGGGCTTTACGATGATGTGCTGCTTTATTATGTCACCCGGCGCTATGATGTACGTGGGACACTGCTGTTAGAACATCCCACCGACGAAACCATTACCGCCAGCATCCTGCAAAAATATAACTTTCGCCCCCAGCGTGAAGTCGTTCACATGCGCTGGGATGTACCATGACCGAAACGATTCTGCTGGTGGATGACGAGCAGCATATCATTGATCTGGCGAAGATGTATCTGGAGCAGGAAGCTTATCAGGTGGACAGCGCGACGGACGGCAAGAGCGCGCTGCACAAAATCCTGACCGAAAAACCCGCACTGGTCGTGCTGGATTTGATGCTGCCAGGGCTGGATGGCTGGGACGTCTGCCGTCGGGTACGGGCGGAATCCGATGTGCCGATTATCATGCTCACCGCGCGCAGCGACGATATTGACCGCATCGTAGGGCTGGAGCTGGGCGCAGATGATTACCTTACTAAACCGTTTAACCCGCGTGAACTGGTGGCGCGTGTCAAAGCCATTCTGCGCCGCACCGGTCGGCCTGTCATCTCTGAAAATACAAATATCCTCACTTCTGGTAATCTTCGTATTGAGCCGGAGAAGCGACTGGTGAAAGTGGCAGGCCAGACGGTTGATTTACGGCTGAAGGAATTTGATCTGCTGTTGGCTCTGGCGGCGAATCCAGGTGTAGTTTTTACCCGTGAAAAGCTGCTGAATATGGTGTGGGGTTATGATTTCGCCGGGGAAACCCGCACGGTGGATGTGCATGTGGCACATCTGCGGCATAAGCTGGCAGGGATGGAGCCGGTGATTGAAACGGTGTGGGGTGTAGGCTACAAGCTGGATCTCTGATATGGGCCTGCGCACTCGCCTGCTCCTGTCTTATCTGGTAGTGATACTGGTGACGCTCACTGTGATTACCGGGACACTGCTGCTCTTCCTCAATGCGCGCCCTGCCCCGCCACAACAGACCTATCGTGATCTGGTGACGTTTGCCCAAGCCAACCTGCGTTCGCTTGCTGACACCCTACGCCCGCGCTTACTGGCCGGGCAGCGGTCGGAACTGTTCGTCAGAGGCGCAGCGGCACTGGTGGCGGATCAGGATATTCGCGCGCTCGTGCTGGATACGAACACACAGCAGATTGTCTATGACAGCGCAGGTGTATTTCAGGAAGGCATGACCTTGCGCTGGCAGACTGCGCCAGAAAACGACCTTCCGCAACTCCCACGCTTTGCCGAAAGCTTTATGCGCAACCGGCTGGCGATATTTTTGGGCGGTTTTAACGACCCAGATACGACCCGCTGGGTTTTTGTGGGGATGCAGTTCATGCGGCAGCCCGGAGATTCCACACTGTCGCTGCTGCTTGCCGAGCCGCTGCCCGCGCAAACGCTGCGTGCCGCGCTGGGGCAGTTCGACGCGGCACTGGTACGCCCGGTGCTTCAGGCGGCGGTGATTGGCTTGCTGGTCGCACTGGTAATGGCCGCCGTCATCAGCCAGACAATCTCCCGCCCTTTGCAGCGGATTGCTGAAGCGACCCGCAGCCTGGGCAAAAGCCCTGATGCGCGGGCTGTCCCGGTAGTGGGGCCGCCGGAAGTACGCGCGGTGGCGGAATCCATCAACCAGATGAGTACCGAAGTTCATAGCACTCAGCAGGCGCAGCAGGATTTTCTGGTGAATGTCTCGCACGACCTCAAGACACCGCTGACCTCGATTCAGGGGTATTCGCAGGCAATTATGGAAGGTGCCACCGCCGACCCAGTGCAGGCCGCGACGGTTATCTATGAGGAAGCCGCCCGGCTGAACCGCATGGTGATCGAACTCACGGATTTAGCCCGACTGCACAACGTCCAGCTTTCCATGCAGCGCACCCCGCTTGATCTCAGCCAGATTGTCAGTGCGGTCAGCCAGCGCCTGAGCCTGATGGCACAGAAAAAAGAGATTATCCTGGAGGTGGATGCACCGCCTGTGCCGGAAATTCTGGGGGATGGGGACAGGCTGGCGCAGGTACTCACCAATCTTATCAGCAACGCGCTGAAGTATACGCCCGCCAATGGCACCGTAGGGGTTCGCACACAGGTGAATCACGGCGGAGTCGAGATAATTGTGCGGGATAACGGGATAGGCATTCTGGCAGAGGACCTGCCGCGCGTGTTCGAGCGCTTTTATCAGGTAGATAAAGCGCGCGGTCCTCGGCGTGGCACCGGGCTGGGGTTGGCGATCACACGCGAGATCGTGCAGGCGCATGGCGGCACGATCAGCGTTACCAGCGCAGGAGCGAACCAGGGCACGACCTTTACGGTGTGGCTGCCCGCGCCTGTGTTAAAAACCGCCAGCAGTGCGAAGCGTTAAAGCAGGACTGTGCAGCCCTGAAAAAGCCTCACTGCTCCGCCTGTTTCTAATTCCGAAATTTAAAACGGTTTATGATCCGCGGTGAACTCCCCGGCGTATGCGATGTGCCCTTCCAGATACAGCGTGACGCTGTATTCCAGCGGCCGGCGCAGCGCGCTCAGCTCTACCGCCAGCGGTCTGGTCAGTTCGGCGTTGAGCTGGCGAAAGTTATAAGTGTTGCCGGTAGCAGATTCAACTACTTTCACCCGCAGATCAAACGGCCCGGCATCCAGCGAACTGCGTGGTGGGTTGAAGGTGAAGATGACACGCTCGGCATCCAGTGCTGCCCGCTCCACATAAACCCATTCCCGGTTAAACAGCGTGTAATCCGTGCGTACTCCGATTTTGTCGCCCCAGGCGGCCAGCACCTCAGCGGGCAGCAGGTAGCGCAGCGTTTCGTACTCGGCTTCAGAGCGGCACCAGACATAACGCAGGCTTTCCAGCCCGATGCGTTCTGGCACGATGACCTCGGCGTGACGGTGGAAGATGATACTGTCACGCTCTTCTTTCTCAAAGCGTGCATCATGATACACCAGGTCAAACGGCAACGCCTCGAACTCGGCAGCCGTGGAATAGACCAGTGTTTCAGGGCGGGCGAGGCTGCCATAACTGAAGGCCGAGTCTTCGCGGCACAGGATTTCTTCGATATCGAAAAACAGATAAACTGGCGCGGGACAGTGTGCCCCACCCAGCACCCGCCGTTTCAGCGGGCGGAAGCCCTCGTTACGATAGAGGGTAGGCGTGCGTGGGCGGAAGTAAAAGCGCACGTAATGCTTCCATTTTTCGTCAGTCTGGTCAATGACATCCGGGCTGGCGCTGTCGCTGAATTCACCCTGCTCTGTCGCCACGGCTGCCCGTGACAGCAGTTCCCCACGCTTTAAAATCGAGACCACGTTGCTGAGATCGGCAAAGTGATAGAGGTAATGCGGCCACCAGCGCCGTGCCCCCAGGCGGCTGCGCTGTTGCAAAACCACCAGACGGCGGCGGAATAATTCTGCGTCACGTTTCTGGTTTGTTGTAATCATTGCAGCGACACCGTTTGGAGTTCTTCGGTCACAGGGGGGATGTAATGCAATCCCACGCGCCGCTGCCCCTGCATCCGTGAGAGATAGACAGGGTGAATGTACTTCACCTGGGCCAGCAGCGCCACCACATAAGAGGCGTGATTATCCAGACCAGAGGGGAAATTCTGCGGCAGGCAGTACCCGGCGCTGTGAATAAAATGCCATACATCGGCCAGGGTGCTTTCGGAAAGGGTGGTAATTGGCTCATTGCTGGTGCCGCGAAGGATAATGCGTTCTTCAAAGTCATCGAACGCAGCGTTGAAAGGGATACCCTCATCCAGCGTCTCGAACTGGGCGCGCTGCTTCAGCACAGCCGCCAGATCATCGCGGAAATGGGTGAAGGTGGGTGTTTGTGGAATACCGTGCAGCCATTGGCGCTGCAGCGCCAAAGGGGTGTTGAGGGCAAAGCGATTATCCGGTTCGTACAGATGAATATAGACATCAATAGGAAGCTGGCCGAGGGTGCGTTCCATTAGCGGGCGCACCATGGTCTCCCAATCCAGCCCGCCCAGCCCTGTACCCAACGTGGGGAACGATACTGAGGTGATGCCTTTCTGCGCGTAAGTCTGTACGAATTTGTGCAGGCCGTGTTCGATATATTCCAGCCGTGAGGGGTCGCGCCAGTCTTTTTTGGTGGGGAAATTCAACACCCATTTATGCGGTGTGGAATACAGCCATAACTGACCGATACGCAGTTGATCGCGTGTGCAGATCAGTTGGTACTGCTCGTACATCTCCGGGTAGAGCTGTCGGAATTGGTAGGCCAGCCCTTTGCCCATCGCCCCTACCGTATTCACGGTATTGACCAGCACCTTCGCCGGGCTGAGGAAAAGATCGCTCACCACATAAGTTATCATTATGCTTGCCTGTCGTTGTGGAAGATGGTTCTTTCCAGTCTAGCACGTTTGGGCAGCAGTCCAAATAGGGACTAGCATGGATAAACCCGTGAGAGCCTTCAGGATACTTATGAGTAAGTGTACGAGTATCCGTGTCCTGGCTCACCCTCTGATACCCGCATTTGCTCTATTATACGGTACAATCGGCGCACTTTACCGGCATATCCCAGCGAGGGAAAACACATGATTGTTGTTCAGGGTGACTTTGTGGTGAAAGAGGGCAAACGCGAGGAAGCCATCGCCGCGATGGTCAAAGTCGCGCATGGAACGCAGCAGGAAGCAGGCTGTATCCGTTATAACTTCTATGCTGATCTGGAAAACCCAAACCACTTTATCGTCTATGAGGAGTGGGAGTCGATGGAGCATCTTAACGCGCATCTCTCGACAGATAACCCACCGTCGCACATGGCCGAGTTCCGGCGCGTGAGTGAGGGCACCCGTGAAAGCGCCAATGTCAAGCTCATGGAAGCGCAGCGCATCGAGCGCTAAAACTGCCCGTTAGCACTGCCTGTGAACCTTTGACGTCTGGCCTGCCAGCAGATCAGACAAAAGTGTAATTTGTGTTGTAATCACATTTGTGCTATGCTAAACACATCGTCGGACGAGTAGAAGGAGGTGATCGTGAATGACAGTATGGTGGGGGTGCATCCCTAACCAGTATTCACCTCTAGGGGTGCAAACCTGATACCAGGGATGTACTCCCACCCGCTACGAAGAAAACAGACGGCCCGGTTTTTACCGGGCTGTCGCCATTTTAGGAGGTAGTCGCTGTCTGGCGCAGCAGATAATGGTCAAGTTTCTGCTGCAACCCCTTTGCCCCTGCCTTCACAGATACTGTTTCGATACCGCCTCTTGAAATAATCTCGCGTAGTTCATCGTCTTCGCTGTGCCCTGTGCGCAGTGCCTGCGCCAGTGTGTCGGCAAAGCGTCCACTGCCTTCCAGCACCAGCATGGGCAGCCTGATACGGTCCGTGACTGTCAGGCGGTAAACTTCCTGCCGTACAATTGCCCCGCCGTTAATCACCAGCCCCAGACCCGGATACTTGCCCTGCCCGGTGAGTGTGTAGGCAAACTGGACGATAGTATCGGTTTCGTCGCCCCATTCACCCTCTGGCGTGAAGATAAAATGAGAATGGCCGGGGTCGAGTTCGTAGCCTTCAGGGCTGTCATGCCCCTCATATTTGACCAGGTTAACAGGCGAAATCCCGATCAGCGGGAAGGTAGCCTGACTCTGACCACGTCCTTCGCCCATCAGGCGCATCACACCGGAATGGGTCCCCCCGTCAATGATGGCAATGCCATGCTGCTGCGCATACGGGATCAAACCTTCTTCAATTACCGAGCGCGTATCCTGCATCTCCTGCGATGCCATATCCATCGCTCCGCCCAACACAAAGATTGCCGGGCGCGGTTCCGTCAGGTCAATCGTCTTAGCCACGTCTTCCAGATTGTCCTGAATGGAAACCCGCACACCAAGCGCTGGCAGGCGACCTTTAAATGGGATGATATAACTCTGGTTAGTGAGCACCGCCTCTTTTTGGGCAGGTATGTTCGTTTCCAGATGCTTGCGTATATGCTGGATCGTATCTTCGATATGTGGTGCGCCCTCCGGCATCACCGTAACTAAGCGTTCCAGCAGACTGACCAATTGTGTGCCGGCATAGATCATCTCAGCAGGCATCATACGCAGCACATTATTCAGCGTTTCCTCGGCTTCCTGAATTTTGCCCAGGGCCAGCCGTGCCACCAGCAGATCGGCATAAAACCAGTAATCTTCCGGGTTGGAAAGGGTTTTCTGGCGCGCCAGCCGTTCGGCCTGACGGTAAGTCTGGCGCATTCCCTCATAATCTTCGTCCATGCCCTGGTACAGCGCCAGATGCACCAGCGGATAAGACGAATAGGGTGTGATCTGCGCAGCTTTACGATAGGCCTCCACCGCTTTTTTATACTGTCCCCGGTCACGATACATGCCGCCCAGCATACACCACCAGGATTCGCCATCTTCATTGAGTAATTTGGGTGCGCTGTAGAGCGCGGAAAGCAGGCGGTTTTCGGCCTGGAAAATGTAATTTTCACGTGTTCTGCCACGCGGCTCTTTTTCTGCGCGGCGGCGGTAAACATAACCAAGCGCCCCCAGTGTGGGGGGGAAGTTGGGATCAATCTTCAAGGCTTCATTCAGGTGTTTTTCAGCAATTTCCAGCTCACCGCGCTGAGTATGGATGTAACCGAGGCGGTAGTGAATGGCCGGGTTATGCGGGCTTAAATCCAGCGCACGGCTGTAGGTTTCCAGCGCGCCTTTCAGGTCTTTGCTGCGGTACTGCTGTTCTCCCAGCGGCAGCAGCGCCAGCGCCTGCATGGTGTTGGCGACATCGCGTTGGTGGCTGGAAAGCAGTTTTTCGATTTGCGCCTCGCGCGTTTGTACCTGTTCCAGCACGGTCTGGAGGGCATTTTCCTGCTGCTGCTGCTGCGCCAGCGCACTGGTGAGCTGTTCCTGAGTTTGCTGAAGCTGGGTGCGCAGGGTGTCCAGATCAAGGATAAGCTGCTGACCACGCTGCGTGTCTGCGGCCAGTTTGCGATGGAGATAAATACAGGCTGCCAGCGCGACCAGTGCCAGCCCCAG
>JBGSXK010000169.1:0-3553 GCA_041751455.1 Anaerolineae bacterium | reverse complement strand
GCCGCATAACCAGATCAGCCAACTGCTCGACAGTATAATCGCCCGACTGCTGATTTTGTGGGTCGGAAGGATCGCCCACTACCAGGTCACTGCGGGTTTCACCCGATGCACCACCTGTACCTTGCTCGTAGGTCAGAAAGATGAAATGCCCCATTGTAACCTGCGCAATCTGCCGGAAGATGAACTCACCATCCGGCGTGAGGCCGCTGGACGCAATCGGATGAACTTTGATCCCTTTGCTGGCCGCCAGCAGCATCTCAGTGACATAATCATAGTCATCCGGGTAATCCAGGTGGGGCGCGGCATCAGCCACCAGGAAAATTAGCCTGACGGTATCGTCATCGCGCCAGCTTACGCCCTGTACGGCTTCATGCAGCGCCTCGTTGAGTGATTCTGGTGTATCACCGCCGCCCTCCGCCCGCACAGCGTTGAGCTGCTGCTGGAAAATCCCCACACTGGTGACAAAATCATAGGTGCGTGTCACATATTCATCGCCTCGATCACGATAAGCTACCAGGCCGTAACGGGTATCCACATTCCCCGGCAGTAACGCAATCTGCGACGAAATGCCCAGGATATTATTTTGCAGTTGGGTGATCTCATCCGCCATGCTGCCAGTAGCATCCAGCAGAAACAAGACATCCAACTGTACCCTGCCCTCAGTAGAGAGCACGTCATCCAAAGTCACGTACCACTCAAACCCACGCTGTGGGTCGAGCGTAAACTCTGCTGTGGCGCTGCCTTTCGCCGCCACCACCTTATAGCTCTGCTGATCACCTAGTACCGGATGAGCATTAGGGAAGAATAGTGTTTTACCTGTGGCGTAGGTGCCTGTCTCGCTGACCAGCGCACCTCCGGCGAAGACCTGTACCCTCGCGCCTATCACAGGCAAACCCTGTGCATCCTGTACGGTGATGATCTGCCGTCCGGTCACATCCAGGTCACGCACGCTATAGGCGTACTGCTGCAAGTAATTACGGCGGTATTGCAGGTAAGTATCCCACTCTGCATTATCGTTAATCTCGCCCGCGCTCAATGGGATAATCTCTACAGGCGGCAACGGAGTGGGCGAAAACTGTGGCTGAATGCCGATGGAAGCCGTCGCCGGGGCGACCAGCGTAGCAAGCGGAACCAGTGTCGGCGGGGCAGTCATGGTCAGCAGAGCGGCCACCGAGGACTCTTCGGGTAGCGCTGATCCAAACGGCACAGGCGACATCAGAGCCACAGAGGTCGATACTAATCCGGGTTCCACTGAAGCCACTATCGCGGTCGCCGTCATCATTGACGTTGCTGTCACAGTGGTTGTTGGAGTCGTGGTCGGCGTAGGTGTGGTGGTGTTTTCTGTCTCCTGACTCAACGCGACCGCTGTCGTGTTGATTTGGGAAATACCTGTGGAAGTCAGCTCGAAAGCGGCATGATTGAAAGCGTCCTGTCTGAGCAATACCAGCCCGACCAGTACACCAAACGTCACCGCTAACGACGCAGCGGCCACCAGGACGATCCAGCGGCGGGATCGGGTGGTGACAGCAGGTTTAGGTTGATGCGTCCGTTGTTTCTGGCGGAGCCTCTGCTCCACCTTCGTGCGCATCTGCGCCTGTTCAGCGACCACTTCGAATTCTGGAATTTGCGCATGATAAACCAGTTCTCCTGTCTCCAGCAGCCCACGCAGTTTTCGTGCGTACTGTGGATAATCCTTCAGGCAGTCTTCGACCCCTTCCCCGGCATAGATGCGGTTCAGGCAGTCCTCGAAGGCATCGTAAATCGAGATTTCAGCCATGATCGGCCTCCGGTTCAATCAGGATACCACGCAGTGTCTCTACTGCGCGGAATTGCAGCGATTTAATAGCGCTGGTGCTTTTACCCATCACATCAGCGGTTTCCTTCAGGCTCAGGCGCTGGCCGAAGCGTAAGATCAGCACCTCCTGATGGTCGGCCGTGAGCATGAGCAGGGCATGGCGCACACGATTAAGGGGCAGCATATCGCCCAGGTGAATTTCCGGGTTGCTTTCAGGCGGGGCAGGCATCCATTCCTCCAGGTCGGCAGTCACCAGCTTACGGTTTTTGCCATAAGTACGTGCGATCAGATGGCGGGCGACGCTGAACAGCCACCCTCCCAGGCTCTCACGCGGGGCACTTGGTTTGCCCAGTACCTCGATCAGCTTCACGAAAACCTCACTCACAATATCCTGCGCCAGCGCTTTATCACCTGTTTTCAGGCGGGCATATTGGTACAGTGGTGAGAAGTACTGCTCGTATACCTCAATGACAGCCTGTGCATCCTTCCGGCGTAGTCGTGTGAGCAGTTCATCTTCAATAGCTTCATTGGGCAAGACCATCAGCAGCATGTTCTACCACCCCCGTTGTGTGAGCCTTATAAACAAGGAGTACCTGTCAGGAAAAAGGTTTCGGTGAATTTCTGGCTTTCGAATGCTACAATCCTGCTTCTTATTCTTAAATGCCCTTGTGATCTTTTGTGATTCAAAAGGATGTTTAACTTATGACATTTGCAGGCAAAACAGTGCTGGTGACAGGTGCAAGCGGCTTTACCGGGGGTGCGGTGGCGCGGCGGCTGGCAACGGAAGGTGCGCACGTCAAAGCCCTTGTGCGCAGGCCGGAACGCGCAGGTTACATCCGGGACATTACCGAAATTGAGATCATCCAGGGTGATATTACCGATGTGGCACATCTCCACGAAATCATGCCTGGTTGCACCTATGTCTTTCATACCGCTGTGTCCTATGGCAATTGGGCTGACCAGCACCGTATCAATACTCAGGGCACACGGCATGTGATGAAGGCCGCAGCGATGGCCGGGGTCGAGCGTATTGTGTGTGTCAGCAGCATTGCCTGTTATGGTTATGATCGGACTGGTCTGCTCACAGAAGACTTTGAGTTGGAGCCGCTACCCAATGAAGCTTATAATGCCAGCAAAGTAAAAGCTGAGTATGCCGTGCGCGAGGTCAGCGCGCAGCACAAACTTTCCTACAGCCTCATACGTCCCGGCCTGATCTACGGCCCACGTTCCGGCCAGTGGACGGAGCGTATGTTCCGCATAGCGAAAATGAGGCCACTGCTGTGGGTGGGCGATGGCAGCGCCTCGGCTTATCCTATCCATGTCGATGATGTGGTGGATATGCTGCTGGTGCTGGCGACCCACCCAGCAGCCCATAACCAGACCTTTAACTGCGTTTGTACACCACCTTCAACCTGGCGCGCATTTATTACGGCTTATGCTCAATTAGTGGATAATGATAGCTGGATCAGTCTGCCCGTGTTCCCGGTCAGGCTGCTGGCGCAGCTCCTCGCACTCCTCAGCCCGCCGCAAAGCAGCGCCAAAGATGCGCCGCGCGCCCTCTACAGCCTCATTGGCCGATCTTATATCGACATGCGTAAAGCGCGGGATTTGCTTGGCTGGCAGCCGAAGATTATGCTGGAAGAGGGCATCACCACTTGCGTGCCTTACCTTCGCGAAAGAGGTCTGCTTCAGTGAACGATCTCCTGGCAACATTCCTGATCGTGATCGCCGCAGGTGCATTACTGGCCCTGGGCTGGT
>JBGSXK010000168.1:0-2854 GCA_041751455.1 Anaerolineae bacterium | reverse complement strand
GCCTGGCTGCGTCCCAAACTTGCCAGCGGCGAGTACCTGGGCTGGTTTGCGATCAGCGCCTGCGGCAGCATCACAGGCGGTGTGGGATTGTGGCTGCGCGAAAGCACCCCGCACCCGGTCGATTTTTCGACGCGGCACGGTTATGTTATGAACGTCTATGTAGCACCAGAGTACCGCCGCCAGGGTGTTGCGCGGCGGCTGATGGTTACGCTGCTGGAGCACTGTCGCGCCAGCGGATTACATACAATCAGCCTTCATGCCAGTGATGCAGGGCGACCCCTGTACGAGTCGCTGGGCTTTGAGGCTGAAAATGAAATGCGGATTTCGTGGGCATGAACTGATTTTTCTGCCCGTCATAATTAAGGAGATACTGATGATTCGTTTCACCCCCTATCTGCTGGTGATTATGCTGCTGGTAAGCGCAGCCTGCACCACTGGCCTGCCAGACCGCACCCCACAGTCCCCCGCCGGGCAAAGCCAGAACCAACCCCAGAATACAGGCGACTTCAGGCAGTATGACGCACCACCAGAAATGCAGATTGACCCTGAAAAGGATTATACGGCGCACTTTGTCACCAGCGCGGGCGAGTTTGATGTGGAACTGTTCGCCAGTGAAGCCCCGATCACTGTAAACAACTTTGTCTTCCTGGCTCGTGATGGCTTCTATGATGGCATCCTGTTCCATCGTGTCATTAAAGAGCCGGAACCGTTCATGGCCCAGGGTGGCGACCCCACTGGCACAGGTGGCGGCGGCCCTGGTTATCGCTTTGACGATGAACCCTCCGCGCTGGCACTGCGGCACGACAGCGCCGGGATACTGAGTATGGCAAACGCTGGAGCCAATACCAATGGCTCGCAGTTCTTTATCACTTTTGTGCCCACTCCCTGGCTGGACGGGATGCACGCTGTGTTCGGCAGGGTGCAGGGAGATGGCATGAATGTGGTGAACCAGATCAACCAGGGCGATACTATCCAAACGATTGAGATCATCGAGAGCGAGTAGCGCAGATTCGCGCACGACAGTAAAATGTGAAGCAAAGTGCTGCGCTTGGGGAAGCTCAGTTTTCCGCGCGCGGTACATTGCTTTTGCTCATTGATTTAAAAGGGGTGTGCCCATGCGCCACAAGATGTTTGTTTCCCTACTCACCGCGCTCCTGCTGGCGCTGGTGTTGAGCGGGATCGCCACTGCCCAGGATGAGGTGAATGTCG
Organism: Anaerolineae bacterium; assembly: GCA_041751455.1. GTDB lineage: Bacteria > Chloroflexota > Anaerolineae > Aggregatilineales > Phototrophicaceae > JAIOHN01. Next base: position 1,645 of record JBGSXK010000168.1, on the reverse strand, counting down.
CCGCTTACACCGTCCGCGAGGGCAACACACTGGTGCAGATCGCAGAGTTTTTCGATGTGGATGTGGAATGTCTGGCGGAAGCCAATGTGCTAGAAGTCGATGGCGAACTGGAACCCGGCACTGTGCTGGTGATCTCCAGCATCTGCACACCCTATACCCCAGTGACTACAGCCACGCCAGAAACGGCAGGACAGGGCGGCGGCGCAGCCACCACCCAACCGGCAGCGCCACCTGCACCGGCGGGTCAGGGCGGCGGAGGGACCCGATTGGCTGTGAATGGGACTTACCTGGTACAGCGCGGGGACAGGCTCGGTCTGATCGCTCGTGATAACGGGGTGTCGCTGATCTGTCTGGTGGTCGCCAATCAGATTTTTAACCCTGACCTGATTTACGTGGGACAGACTATTCGCGTACCCAATGACTGCGCGCCCTATGAGCAGGGTGGCGGTAGCCCCATCCCCGGACAACCGGGCGCTGGCGTGCCGGGTGGCGGCAGAGTCTATACCGTGCAAACACAGCTTGGCCCCAAATCCTATGTCTTGCAGGCCGACGGGTCTTATATTGTGCGCCCGACGGACATTCTGGATTTTATCGCGCTGGGCTTCAATGTGAATACGCAGTGCCTGGCGGCAGCAAATCAGATTGTGAACTCTTACCGTTTGCAGCCCGGCCAGCGTCTGTTTATCGACTTTGGCTGCCCGCCCTGGAGCGGCGTACCCGGCCCACGTCCCGGGCCATATTATGGCCCGGCAGGCAGTGGACAGGGTGGCGGGCCAGTGGGTTAAACAGCGGGAATCTTCAGGGGCACCACCATGGTGCCCCTGTAATTTATGCTGATTGCTGAAACTAATTCGGCCAACTGCCAGAGCGACGACCAAACCCACGCGAGGAACGCCGCCCGATGTCGCTGTCTCCATCGCTGCCACGTGAAAGGGCACGCCTGGCCTTCTGTACGTCACTTTCGTGCTTCAGCAGGACGGTGAGCGTGGTTTCCAGAGTGGATTTATCCAGCGAGTCCGCATTGAGCATCACCAGCGCCTTCGCCCAGTCAATCGTCTCGGAGACACTGGGGTTTTTCTTCAGATCGAGCTGACGCAAACTCTGCACCACACCAACCGCCTGCTCCGCCAGCCGGGCATTTAATTCTGGCACACGCATCCGCACGATACCCAGTTCCGCATCATGCGCCGGGTAATCAATGAACAGGTACAGACAGCGCCGCTTGAGCGCTTCGGAGAGTTCGCGCGTGTTGTTGCTGGTCAGCACCACAATGGGTTGATGCCGGGCGACAATCGTGCCGATTTCCGGCACAGAGACCTGAAAATCACTCAGCACTTCCAGCAAAAACGCCTCAAATTCTGCATCGGCGCGGTCAATCTCATCGATCAACAGCACAACAGGTTCGTCGGCGGTGATGGCTTGCAGCAGCGGGCGCGCCAGCAGGAAACGGTCAGAGAAGAAAACATCCTCTTCCTGTGCCAGCCGGTCTGCCGCTTCGCTTAGTGTACTAGCCTCCGCCAGCAGATCACTCAGTTTATCCCGCAAAAGCTGTGTGTACAGCATTTGCTTGGCATATTCCCACTCATAAAGCGCCTTGCTTTCGTCCAGCCCTTCATAACATTGCAGACGGATCAGACGTTTGCCC
>JBGSXK010000167.1:0-4830 GCA_041751455.1 Anaerolineae bacterium | reverse complement strand
GTGCCCAACATGCTCCAACGCAGCAGCAGCGTGTTTCCCACCCGGTCCACGATCAAACCTGTGATAATGCGACCAACCGTCAGCCCGGCCCAGTAAATGCTGATCCAGCCTGCTACCAGACGCGGGTCTAAACCCCGCCCTTCGACCAGCAGGTTATTGCTCAATTGGCCCGTGCCCACCTGGATGCCACCATGCAGAAAAAAAAGCAGAATACCAAACCACACCGCCCCAATATGCAGGGTCTCACGGGCTGCAATCTTGCGGGGGCGCGTGGTATCTGTCTGCACCGAAGGGAGCCGCCACTCTCGCAGAGTCACAATAAACCCAGCCAGCAGTACCACTTGCAGCAGCACCAGCACCCCATAAGACCAGCGCCAATCGTAACCAAGATCAATAACCACAAACGTCACCAGCAGTGGCCCCAGCGCCGAGCCAAACCCATACCAGGCGTGCAGCCAATTCATGCGACCAGAGCGATAATAAGCCGCCGCGAAGGTATTCACACCTGTGTTGAGCATAGAACTGCCCAGGCCATAAACAAAAGCCGCCAGCACCAGCAGCGGCCAAGAAGCCAGCATCATAAATCCAGCTAACCCTACCAGCATAATCGCCGCGCCGACCAGCAGATACATGCCAATTGTCATTTGTGCGATCAGGCGACCACTATAGAAACTCAGCAGCAGCCGCCCTATCGTAATCGCGCCCAGCAAAATACCCACCGATTCCAGTGAAACCCTAAAAGACCCTTGCATATGCAGCCATGCGACATTCAGCGCGCCATTGGGCAGGCCGATCAGAGCAAAAGTCAGAAATGCCAGCAGGATTAACCTGCGGCTGCCAATACCTTCATTCATAAGTTATCCTGTGTACTGCTCATTATCCTCAAAGCGTGAATTTGAAAAATAAAAATATTAGGCAGCTAAAATCAGGCTTTATAAGGGCCGATAAAATCCCACGCAGAGGATGCCTTAAACCTGTCAACATCGATCCCGACTTTTCGGTCTACAAACTGGTTGAACGCACTCATGCGCGCAGTACCATGTTGCTTCATCGCAGCAGCGTGGTACAGATCAGCTATGAGATCGAGCGTTACCGCCGTCTGGCAGCCAATGCCGAGTCTGTCTATGTGTTTGGCATTCTGACGCAGATCTGCCGGAAATCCCCAATCTGACCTCTGTGCCGCTGCTGCCAACAGCCAGGCTCGCCCAGGAGTGGTTTTTGTCTCTTATGGCAAAGATTATGCCAGCGCACTGGCGACAGAAGAAATAACCAATACAGCCCAGCATGGAGAAGAAAGTGGGGTGTTCAGGGACTTTTTCAATTTTAACCCCACCCTGATCAACATCCTCAACGAATGGCTGTCCAACACAATAGATGCCCGTCCGCTGTACTTGGAACCATAGCAGGTTGACTACCAGCGCACCAGGGAAATTCATCGGCGTAGCGAAGTACGCTTCCGCGCGAAAATCGCCTCTATGCCAAGTTGATCGCAGTGCTCAACCAGGAATTGCAGAGCAGATAGCACGGGTTAGCGCATAAAACGACTCACCAGCATCACCAATCCCATCAGGGTAAGGCCAATCACTGCCGAACACACCGAAATGATGAATTCAGCACTATCACGCGGGGTCACCAGCACCAGCAAAAACGCGGCAACAGCCACAAAAAACCCAAAACGAAAAAAAGCCCGCAGTGCATCAGGAGCCATACAGTGTAAGTTCCGCTCCCTGGGTTAAGGGAATACATGCCGCTCTTGTCTGTGGATTTCCACCCGGTACGGGTTCCAGTACAGGTATTTCTACATCACATATTCCATCGACAAACCAGGGACAGCGTGGATGGAAAGAACAACCAGGTGGCAGCTCCGTGAGGCGAGGAATGTCCTCACTGCGCAGCGCTACATGCTGTTTGGAGCGGGTACGCTCCGGGTCTGGCTCTGGAATGGCGGAAAGCAACACTTTTGTATAAGGATGCTGTGGATTCTCTGTCAGCTCTGGGGTGCTGCCAACCTCGACTATCCGCCCCAGGTACATCACCGCGATACGCCCTTCCCATGCAAAATATTTTGCCAGTGCCAGGTCATGAGTAATCAGCACCATGGTCACATTCAGATCATTACGCATGGACATCATCATCTTTAGTAAGCTGATACGGATGGACACATCGACCATACTCACCGATTCATCAGCCACAATCACACGGGGATTGGTCGTCAGGGCACGAGCAATGCTGACACGCTGGCGCTGTCCGCCGCTTAGCTGGTGCGGATATTTATCAATCACATCAGAAACCGGGGTCAGATCAACCTTATGCAGCAGTTCTGCCACCTGGTCACGCGCCTGCATCCGGTTGCGCGCCAACCCATGGCGGAAAAGCGGAAAGCTGAGTGTACTGTAAACTGAGTGGGTGGGATTGAGTGAGGCATAAGGGTCCTGATGGATGATCTGCACTGCGCGGCGGTAAGCCTTATATTCCTCCCCGCGCAGTTTGCTGACATCCTTACCCTCAAAAAGCAATCGCCCAGAACTGGGCGGCAGCAGCCCAGCCAGTATTTTGCCTGTTGTGGTCTTGCCACAGCCGCTTTCCCCCACCAGACACAAAAATTCAAACGGATTAACATCCAGGCTTACATCCTGTAAAACCGGAATAATTGAACGGCGGTCTTTTTTAAAAGAACGGTCTACGTGGTCTAACTGAAGAATGGGAATCGTCATAAGCCTATTCGCCGACTTTCTTGTAAATTTCCTTGCGCGCTTCGATTACCTGTTCCGTATGCCAGCAGGCGGCGAAATGCCCGGCCTCGTATTCGATAAATGGCGGCATACTCTCTTTGCACTTTTCCGTCGCAAACTGGCAGCGAGGATGAAATTTGCAGCCGCTGGGGGGGTTAATGAAATCTGGCGGATTACCTGGAATACTGACCAGTTCATCCTGTCCACGAGTGAGTTTGGGCACAGACCGCAACAGACCCACCGTATAGGGGTGCAGCGGCTCATAAAAGATTTGTTCCACTGTGCCCAGCTCAACCATTTCCCCGGCGTACATAGTAGCGACACGATGCGCCATCTCCGCCGCCAGCGCGAGGTCATGGCTGATGAAGATGATGCTGAAGTTAAGGCGCTGCTGGATTTCATTCAGCACATCAATAATCGCCCGCTGTGTGAGGATATCGAGTGCTGTCGTGGGTTCATCCAGAATCACAATTTGCGGGTCGAGCAGCACTCCCAGCGCCAGCATAGTACGCTGCTTCATCCCCCCGCTCAGTTCATGAGGGTATGAGTTATACACCCGTTCAGGGTCCAACCGCACCAGCCTGAACAGCTCCAGAGTACGTTGTTTCACCCACGCTTTATTATGCTTACCATGTGCCCGCGCAGTATCCATAAACTGATCACAAACACGCAGCACCGGATTAAAGGAATTCTGCGCACCCTGGAACACCATCGCACAGTCATTCCAGCGGAAAGCACGCATTTCACTATTGCTCAGTTCCAGCACATCGCGAGTGACACCATCGCGTGTATAAAGAATTTTCCCGGTATTGATCTCTGCGCTTTTCGCCAGCATCCGTATCAACGCCAGGCTGAGTGTGGTCTTACCACTGCCACTCTCACCAATCAACGCCAGCGCCTCGCCTTTACGCAGTTCAAACGAGACATTATTCGTGGCCTTCACCTCGCCGCGTGGCGAGTGATACACCACGGATAAGTTCTCGACCTTTAAAACAACTTCATTCTCCAAAAGTCCGCTCCCTCATTAGACACTGGCGCGCAGGCGCGGGTTAAAAATTTCTTCCAGAGCGCGGGCAAACAGCACCATGCTCACCTGAAAGAAAGCAATTGCCAGCACCGGAGCCAGCACCATCATGGCACTGTCCGGGTTAAACAGTGTCCCGCGTGTACGCCCAAAATAAAGCATAACCCCCCAGCTATAATCATTGATGGGGGCCATGCCCAGGAAAATCAAACCTACCTGTTCATACATCGCCCCTGTAACCGCGAAGATGAGATTAATGGCCACGAAACTAATCATGTTCGGTAAAATTTCGCGCATAATAATATGGCGCGTCCCCAGATCAAGCGCGACAGCAGCCTCGACATAATCACGTTCACGCAGGCTCAAAACCTGCGCGCGTACTGCACGCATCAGTGTCGGCCAGGACAATACGCCGATCAACGCAGCCAGCAGTACAATGTTATTGAGCTGAATAAACGCCGCCAGCACCACCAGCAGCGGAAAACGCGGAATAACGAGTACAAAATTAGCCGTGGCTGTAAATATACGGTCAATCACGCCGCCAAACAGAGCGGCTGATGCCCCTAGTGTCACGGCAATTAAAGTGGAGAAAACACCCGCCAGCAGTGCCGTCAAAATGAGACTGCGGCCGCCATTGACAATATGGCTGAATACATCGCGCCCCTGCGTATCTGTCCCCAGAAGATTGGACGGCCCCAATGCAGGATTGGACACCACCAGATCAGCATAGAGTTCCCTCAGTGCCGGGTCATTCGGCTCGGTGATAAGATTTCTGACCGACTGCGAGAACACAGGCACAGCATCCACTTCGCCAGCAACCAGGTCATCCAGCATCTGGGCAATGCCACGACTGCCACGCCAGCCGACCTCCTCCACCTCAAAGGCACCAGGGTTCTGTGCGAGATAATCCCGCACCATCAGCAGCCCACCTGTATTCCCCACTACGCCAACAGTCTTGCCCGCCAGTGACTCTAATGAGGTATACTGCGCGGCATTCTCTGCCCGTGTGACCAATTGAATACGCGATCCTGACGGTGCAGCGATCTGATCCAGCTTGACTACGTTATCAAAGGG
>JBGSXK010000166.1:0-6746 GCA_041751455.1 Anaerolineae bacterium | reverse complement strand
GCGGCTCCGCATACGTCGGCAGCACCCGGCTGCCGCTCTGCACCAGCACAATCCGGGTGTCCGCCGGGTTAATGCGGCGGAAATTATGCTTCAGCGTGTCGTAAGCCACCTCGGCCAGCGCTCCGGCCATCTCTACGCCGGTCGGCCCGCCGCCGATGATGACGAAGGTCAGCAGCGCCCGCACCATCTCCGGGTCGTCAGACCGCTCAGCGGCTTCAAACGCGCTCAGAATGCGGCGGCGAATCTCCGTCGCGTCCTCCACGCTTTTCAGGCTCGGTGCCCACTGTGCCCACTGCGGGTTGCCAAAGTAATGATTGCCTGCCCCCGCCGCCACGATCAGCAGATCATAGCCCATCACCCCATCGCGCAAAATCACCTGCTGGTTCTCCACGTCAAAATCCACCACCTCGCCCAGCAGTACCCGCGTGTTCTTCTGGTGCTTCAGCAGGCCGCGCAGCGGCGATGCGATGTCTGCGGGCGACAGCGCCCCGGTCGCCACCTGGTACAGCAGCGGCTGGAACAGGTGATGATTGCGACGGTCAATCAGCGTCACCTCCACCGGCGCGTTTTTCAGGCGCTTCGCTGCATACAGCCCGCCAAAGCCACCCCCGACAATAACCACGTGCTTCTTCATGCTCTTCCTCCAAAGTGCGTGTAAGGGTCTTTACCCACACCCATAAATTTCATATGCATCAACCGTAAAAAGCCCTTTTGCGATCATTGCCAGCAGACAGGCCAGGGGCACTCAAAGGTGCCCCTCTCTGCCGCGCGACCTCCGCTCACACCATCGAAGTGGCGATCTGTGCCGTATCCACCACATTCGCGCCATCCGGCAGCCACGGCTGCTCAAACGTCGCCACGATATCGCGTGCCGGGAAGAAGCCCGCGACTTTCGCCCGCGCTGCGCCCACATTGCGTAGATTGTGCGGCACCATCGTGGGCACCAGCGCCAGGCTCGGCGCTTCCACCACCGCCTGTTCATCCCCCACCGTCACCTCGACCTTTCCTTCCAGGATCAGCAGCACTTCCTCGGCACTGTCGGTATGCGTGCCCAGTTGATCGCCCGCCTCCAGTTCGAAGTACACCAGCGAGATGTTCTCATTTTCCTGGCTGCCCAGCAATGGAAACGTGGAATGTGCCCGCTGTGAAGGCACGTTTTCCGTCCAGGTGGTTCTCAGCGGCAGCGCGTTCAGGTTAATCGTCAACATGATGATTCCTCCTTAAAGGTGTTGACAGGCGCGAAGCAAAGTGAAACCGCACGGGCATGTACTCCGCATTGGGCGCAGCCTCTATGCTGCTCAAAACCCTCATACCCGGTCGTGCGTGATTATCAGGCCAGCGCCTTGGCAGCGCGGCGTTATAAACCAGCCTCAATCAATGTAGTATTTCGCCCGAACAGCTCGCAGGCGGCAGGTCATGCCCCTTGCGAGCCAGATTGCAGGGGCAGTCATTTATTCGATGCTTAGCAGACAGGCCAGCACTGCTGTCGCCGCGCGTACTGCTGCCTCAAAATCCAGCCCGCCCTTCAGGCGCAGCGCCCGGTAGGCCAGCGGGTTCAGCAGCGCCCGCGCAAAGCCGCTGCGCGTCGTATCCCCATCATCCAGGTTAGGCAGCGCCTCTACAAAAGTGTTGACCAGCGCCTCATAATTCGCCATCGCCTCGTCCATCACCGGAGACTCCTCTTCCAGCTTATAACCCGTCCACGACTGGCCGAAGGTCGTCTCGTGCAGCGTATAGACCTCGCGCACCACCGCGCTCAGCCGTTCCCCCGCATCTGCGATTGCTGCCAGTTCATCCGGCCTGCGGAAGCGCAGGCTTTGTGCCATGTGCGTCGTGCACGCCTTGAACAGGTCCTCGCGCGTCGGGAAATACTTGCTCACGGTCGGCAGCGAAACCCCGGCTTCCTCAGCCACCGCCGCGACGGTGGTAATGCCCTGCCCGTGCAGCCGGACTGTCGCCTCGATAATCGCCTGCTGCGTCTGGGTCGCGTGGGCTGCCCGGCGGCTGGAGTCATATTTTCGTTTCATTGTGTATTTTCTCTTACTGCTCTCCATATTCAATATATATATACAATATTTGATATGTTCTGTCAATACTTAAATTGAAAATTCGTTATCCCCCTGTATCCACCCCTATTTTATAACAAACTGCATAACGCCCATGGCCTGCTTTTATGATAAGATCAGGAGGAATACACCTGTCAAAAACAAGAGAGAGGACTTATCTTGTGAACGCCTCAAAGGCCAACTCCAATAGTGAAGCGGCCGGTGAGCCGCTGATTGTGATCGCCTCCAACCGGGGACCTTATGCCTTCAAAACACAGAAAGATGGCTCGTTTTCCCTCAAGCGCTCCCCCGGTGGGCTGGTCACGGCGCTCGGCGCGCTGGCCACCAGCCATGATGTGCTGTGGGTCGCCACCGCCCTCGGCAAAGGTGACCATGAATGGTCAGAGCAAAACCTCAACCGCCCGCAGTACATTGAAGATATTTACCTGAAGTTCGTCCGCCCCGGCAAGCGAGCCTATGAGCAGTATTACAACCTCATCAGCAATCCGCTCCTGTGGTTCATCCAGCATGAGTTATGGGACTTGCCCCGCCAGCCCAGCATCTCCAAAGAAACATGGGATGCCTGGCAGCGCGGTTATGTGGCGGTCAACCGCCTGTTTGCCGAGGCCATCGCCGACGCAATCCAAAACGAGGACGAAGACCGCCCGGTCATCATCTTCCCGCACGATTACCATCTCTATCTCGTGCCGCGTTTCCTGCGCGAAAAACTCGGCAGCGGCGTGCAGATTCAGCCCTTTATCCATATCCCCTGGCCCAGTCCGGATGCCTGGCGTGTCCTGCCGGAGGAGATGCGCACCACTCTGCTTACCAGCCTGCTCATGTCAGATCGTGTCGGCTTCCAGACTCAGCGCGATGCCTTCAACTTCGTGCAGACCTGCCGTTTCTACCTGACGGACGCACACTCACGCGGCAGCCGCGACTCCATCCACTACGAAGGCCGTAAGGTGAGCGCGGCCACCTACCCCATTTCGATTGATGTGGCCCAACTGGAGCAAATGGTCGAGGAGCCGGAAACACGAGTGTTCCAGGCGCAGGTGCGCAATTACGTCAACAACCGCCAGTTGATCCTGCGGATTGACCGCGTAGAGCCGAGCAAGAACATCCTGCGCGGGCTGCAAGCCTATCGCGCGCTGCTGGAAATGTATCCGGTGCATCATGGGCATGTGCAGATGCTGGCGCTGCTGGTGCCCTCACGGATGGAAGTCGGTGAATACCAGAACTATTTGCAGGAGGTGATGGCAGCGGCAGGCATGATTAACGCCGAGTATAGCGACGGGGAATGGGAGCCAGTGCGTACCATGCTCGGCAACAATTACCGTCGGGCGCTGGCGGCCATGCAGCTTTACGATGTGCTGCTGGTCAACCCCATCGCCGACGGTATGAATCTGGTGGCAAAAGAAGGTGTACTCGTCAACCAGAATGACGGTGTGCTGCTGCTTTCAGAACATGCAGGCGCGTCTTACGAACTGGGCGATCACGCGCTGCTGGTCTCCCCCTTCGATGTCTATAGCACAGCCGAAGCGCTGCACGAGGCGCTGTCCATGCCGCTGGCCGCCCGCCGGGAACGTGCCGAGGCGCTGCGCAGCAAAGTGCAAAAGTCTGATGTGAATCGCTGGTTTCGTCAGCAGTTAGACGATGCCCTGCGCGCATTCAGTAACCAGGCCATGAACGCCTCGACATCAGACACGCCAGAGGCCAGCAAATCCGCCGCCTCGATCACCGCAGGCGGTACATCGTCGGACTGAACACCGATGCCCAGCGCATAACATGCACCGCTGCCGCGCAGCTCACGTGCCGCCCGCAGCGCGTCCACATCGGTCGTATCATCACCCAGGTACACCACAGCGTCCAGTTGGTGCTCGTCCACCAGCTGCCGCAGTGCGCTGCCTTTATCAATCCTCAGCGGCGGGCGCAGCTCAAACACCATGCGCCCCTGGAAGCATTCCAGTCCATGCCGCCCGGCGATCTCCGCAATCACAGGCCAAAAAGCCTCCCCCGTCAGGGTCGGGTTCACGGTCTGGCGATAATGCAGCGTAAAGGTTGCCCCTTTGTCGTCCATCACCATACCGGGCAGGCTGCGCTGCCGGATGTCCTCAATGGCCGCTTCCAGTGCCGGGCGGTAGGGCAGCGCTTCCGGGCTGATCTCGACCCGCCCGCTCACCCACTTTTCCAGCCCATGATTGCCCACATAAACCACCCCCGGCAGGCCGACCCGCCAGTGAACATCTGTGACCGCCCGCCCGCTGACCACCGCCACCAGCGGGATACACGCTGCCAGCGCTTCCAGCAGTTCGCGGCTTAGTGGTGTGATCTGTGCTGCGTCCGGCTGGCTGACAATATAGCTGATCGTGCCGTCCATATCCGTCACCAGACCCGGCCTTTGTGCCGCAGCCAGAGGCATCAGCGTCGTGGTCATTGCGTCGCGCCAGTGCATGAGTAAAATATCCTTTCGTACGTCTGTGTCCGGGATCAGGTCTATTCTATCCCGCCAGGCGGTGTCTTTCCTCAAAATCCCTCCCACCCTATCACACCCCGCCTTCAGGTCAAGACAAACTCCATTCCATTCGGTTTGTAAACCGCCTCCACAGAATTTATACTTTGCGGCATCCGTTATAGTAACTCAGAGATTGCGCCGCAGGAGCGATAATATAATGATTGCCCTGCGATTTTGCAGCCTGCAAGGACAACCCACCCATGACCATCAACCCCCACGACTATGCCCACCAGCACGCGGAGCGTTTCCGCCAGCAGTTGATCGACCTGCTGCGCATTCCCAGCGTCAGCACCCTGCCCGAACACGCGCCAGATGTGCGCCGTGCCGCCGACTGGCTCATCACCGATATGCAGCGCATCGGCCTGCACCGTGCCCAGATTTTCCAGCAGGACAGCTGTCTGCCGCTCGTCTATGGCGAGTGGCTGGGCGCGGGCGAGGACGCACCCACCGTGCTGATTTACTGCCATTATGATGTGCAGCCCGCCGTCCTGGAAGATGGCTGGCACACCAACCCATTTGAGCCGCTGGAACAGGATGGCAAAATCTACGCACGCGGGGCAGTCGATAGCAAAAGCCATGTCATCGCCCAACTCAAGGCCATCGAGTCCCTGCTGGCGACACACTCCTGCCCGGTCAACATCAGGCTGCTGTTCGAGGGCGAAGAAGAATCCGGCTCTGAGCATATCTTTACCTTCGTCGCGCAAAATCCCGATCTGCTGCGCGCCGAGGTCTGTGTCGTCTCCGATGGCAGCCTGCCGGATATCAACCAGCCCGTGCTGGTCTATGGCCTGCGCGGGGTCATCACCATGGAACTCACCGTCACAGGCCCCGCGCGCGATTTACACAGCGGCCATTACGGCGGCAATGTCCATAACCCCATTCAGGCACTGGCGGAGATCATTGCCCAACTGCACGATGCCAATGGCACTGTCACCGTCCCCGGCTTCTATGACCATGTGCGCCCGATCACGGACGAGGAACACACCATCCTCAGCGACATCCTGCCCTGGGCGGAGCGTGAATGGCACGAGGTGACTGGCGCGCCGCAGCCCTGGGGTGAAGCTGGCTACAGCCTCAACGAACGCAGCAGCGCCCGCCCCACCCTGGAAATCAATGGCATCAGCGGCGGCTTTGCCGGGACAGGCTTTAAGACCGTGCTGCCCGCCCAGGCGCTGGCGAAAATAAGCTGCCGCCTTGTGCCCGATCAGGACCCGCAGCATATTTATGAGCAGGTGCGCGATTACATAGCCCACATCACCCCGCCCACCGTGCGCAGCGAACTGGTCGCGCTGGAGATGGGCGCACCGGGCGTGCTGCTCCCGCGTGAGACCGCCGCCATGCAGGCCGCCATCACCGCTTATGAAAAGGGCTGGGGCGTGCGCCCGATCTTCTCGCGTGAAGGCGGCAGTATTCCGGTCGTTTCGGCCTTTCAGGAGCATCTGCGAATGCCCATCGTGCTCATGCCCTTCGGCTACAAAGGTGGTGGCGCACACGGCCCCAACGAGCATGTCTATATCGAGATGTTCCACAAGGGCATAGATACCATGCTGCATTTTTACGAGGCGCTTTAAACCCTGTAAAACAGGCGAGAAACAGGTAATTGTTTGAAAGCGGTTTGTGCAGAGGAGACAAATGTTGATGTTCGGACAGATGCTTACTGCGCTTTGCTGTTTTTCAATCCTTCTGGCTCAGACTCCGGCAAGTCCTGCGGACAGTTCCCTTCCCTGTACGCCGATCTCCGCCAACAATGACCTCTCTGTTGCGGGAAGCGTGTTTCATATGGCCTTTAGCTCGGACGGAACTTTGTTATGGGTAGTCGGGGTGATTGATTCCATGAGACAATCCAACTACATGCAGGTCTGAGAAATTTCCACAGAAACGAAACTCATGGAATGGAGCCTTCAACAGCCCTTTGCGGAGATAGCAGTCAGTCCAAAAGGTTGTTTTCTTGCGCTTGTAGATTATGGAGAAAAAAGCAGCGGCGCGATGCAGTTGTGGCATATTCCGGCGGACTGACGACTGTTGACTGTGTTACTATTGCAGCACTCATTTAATATTCAGGAATACAATGTCCAAATTGATTGTCAAGCCAGCAGAATCCGAAGCAGAGTTTTTTGAGGCCACGCGCCTCTCAACCCGTGTTTTTCGTGGTGATGAACCAGAGGCGATAGAAAGAAGTGAAGCCC